>NZ_JBGLYU010000041.1:0-55130 GCF_047304235.1 Variovorax sp. Varisp36 | reverse complement strand
GCCGGTGCTGCCCGACTCCGCACTGCAGCGCTCGAACAACCGCGGCAGCGGCAGCACCCGCATGGAAGGCACGCAGCTCATTCCGCCGCCGCAGCCGCTCTCCGACAGCCGCAAGCTGGCCCCGAGCCCGCTGCGCGGCGCCCTGCCGCCGACGGCCGACCCGGTCAGCGCACGCGAACTGCCTTGATGTCCATGCGCTACCCGCTTCCCTACGCGTTCGCACGCACCCAGCAACTGCTGCTCGAGGAGTCCGACGACGGCCGCTACACGCTGTGGATGTCGAGCCACCCGGCGCGCAGCGCGGTCGGCGAGGTGTCGCGCAAGTACGGCGTGCAGGCCTTCGAGGTGCTGGCCGACGGCCCGTTGGCACAGCGCATCAGCGCGGCCTACGCGCAGGGCGAATCGAGCGCCGCCGCGGTGGTGAGCGAGGTGCAGAGCGACGCCGACCTCTCACGCATGATGCAGGAGCTGCCAGCGGTCGAAGACCTGCTGGAGAGCGCGGGCGACGCGCCCATCATCCGCATGCTGAACGCGCTGCTCACGCAGGCCGCGCGCGACGGCGCAAGCGACATCCACATCGAGCCCTACGAGCGCACGTCGTCCGTGCGCTTTCGCATCGACGGCACGCTGCGCGAGGTGGTACAGCCCAACCGCGCGCTGCACGCCGCGCTGATCTCGCGCCTGAAGATCATGGCCGACCTCGACATCTCGGAGAAGCGGCTGCCGCAGGACGGGCGCATCAGCTTGCGCATCGGCACGCGCGCGGTCGACGTGCGGGTGTCGACGCTGCCCAGTGCGCACGGCGAGCGCGCAGTGCTGCGCCTGCTGGACAAGAGCGAGTCGAAGCTCACGCTCGAATCGGTGGGCATGCAGGGCGACACGCTCGCGCGCTTCGAGAAGCTCATTGCGCAGCCGCACGGCATCATCCTCGTGACCGGGCCCACGGGCTCGGGCAAGACCACCACGCTGTACGCCGCGCTGGCCCGGCTCGACGCGAGCCGCAGCAACATCATGACGGTGGAAGACCCGATCGAGTACGAGCTGCCGGGCGTGGGCCAGACGCAGATCAACGCCAAGATCGAGCTCACCTTCGCCAAGGCCCTGCGCGCCATCCTGCGGCAGGACCCGGACGTGATCATGATCGGCGAGATCCGCGACTTCGAGACCGCGCAGATCGCCATCCAGGCCTCGCTGACCGGCCACCTCGTGCTGGCCACGCTGCACACCAACGATTCGGTCAGCGCCGTCACACGCCTGACCGACATGGGTGTGGAGCCCTTCCTGCTGAGCTCCTCGCTGCTCGGCGTGCTCGCGCAGCGCCTCGTGCGCAAGGTCTGCACGGTGTGTGCCGGGGCAGGCTGCGAGGCGTGCGGCCAGACCGGCTACCAGGGCCGCACCGGCATCTTCGAACTGCTGGTGGCCGACGAGACCGTGCAGGGCCTGATCCACAGCAAGGCGGCCGAGAGCGAGCTGCTGCAGGCCGGCGCGCGCGGCGGCCTGCGCCTGATGCGCGAGGACGGCGAGCGGCTGGTGCAGGCCGGCATCACCTCGCGCGCCGAGCTGCTGCGCGTCACACGGGACTAGGTTCCCGTTCCGCCATGCCCGCCTATTCCTTCGAAGCCATCGACGCCAGTGGCCAGTCGCGCGAAGGCGTGCTGGAGGCCGACACTGCCCGCGGCGCGCGCAGCCTGCTGCGGGCGCAGGCGCTCATTCCGCTGTCGGTCAAGCCGGTCGGCAGCGACCACGTCAACGGCACCGGCCAGCGCAGCGGCCTCGGCCGCTGGCTCGGCGGCGGCAAGCGCGTCTTCAATTCCACCGGCCTCGCGGTGTGGACGCGGCAGCTCGCAGGGCTCGTCTCGTCGGGCCTGCCGCTGGAACGCGCGCTCACGGCGCTCACCGACGAGGCCGAATCGGAGCCGCAGCGCAACCTCGTCGCCTCGCTGCGCGCCGAGGTCAACGCGGGCTCGCCGTTTGCGCGCGCGCTGTCGGCGCACGCGCGCGAGTTCTCGCCCATCTACACCGCCGTGATCGGCGCCGGTGAACAAAGCGGCAACCTCGGACTCGTGCTCGACCGCCTTGCCGACGACCTGGAAGAACGCCAGGCGCTGCAGCAGAAGCTGATCGGCGCGGCGCTGTACCCGGCCATCGTCACGCTGGTGGCGATCGTGATCGTGATCTTCCTCGTGAGCTACGTGGTGCCGCAGGTGGCGCAGGTGTTCGCGGGCACCAAGCGCTCGCTGCCTTTTCTCACGACCGTGATGCTGTCGCTGAGCGCGGGCGTCCGCAACTACGGCTGGTGGATGCTGGGCGCGGTGGTGCTCGCGGCCGTCGGCGCGCGGCTGGCGCTGGCGCAGGAAGCCTTTCGCCTGAAATTCGATGCGGCCTGGCTCAAGCTGCCGCTGGTCGGCAAGCTCGCTCGCGGCTACAACGCGGCGCGCTTCGCCAGCACGCTCGCCATGCTGGCCACCGCCGGCGTGCCGATCCTGCGCGCGCTGCAGGCCGCCTCCGAGACGCTGGGCAACCGCGCGATGCGCGCCGACGCGCTCGACGCGCTGGTGCTCGTGCGCGAAGGCGCGCCGCTCGCTTCGGCGCTCGCGCAGAAGAAGCGCTTTCCGGGCCTCGTGTCGATGTTCGCGCGCCTGGGCGAGCAGACCGGCACGCTGCCGCTGATGCTGCAGCGCGCGGCCAACCAACTCGGCGCCGAGGTGCAGCGCCGCGCGATGCACCTGGCCACCATCCTCGAGCCGCTGCTGATCGTGGCAATGGGCGGCGTGGTGATGCTGATCGTGCTGGCCGTGATGCTGCCGATCATCCAGTTGAACCAGTTCGTCAAATAGCGGGAGCCTCGCCGCCATGGCCAATCGAAGCTACCTGTTCGCCAGTCCTTTCGTGCCGGGAGCCGATCCCGAGAAGGACGATCCACGGCAGGTCAAGGGCATCTCGGAGCGCAGCTACGCCATTCCGCTGGTCTACCGGCTGCTGGTGTCCGCGGACGTGCGGCTGTGCCGCTCGATGATCTGGAACGTGCCCGAACCCACCGCGCTCGCGGGCCGCGCCGGCGCGGGCATCGACCGGCTGCAGCAGTTTCTCGCGCGCATCGACCATCCGGCGGTTGCGCCGTTGTGCAAGCAGGCACTCGACTTCCTGAGCAACCACGCCGACCGCAGCGGCTACTTCGTGCTGGAGTGCGCCGAGATCCTCGACATGGGCGATGCGCCGCTCGGCGAGCAGGCCGCCGACCTGCTGAAGGACGTGCAGAACATCGACGCCGAGATCGAAGCCGCCGTGGCCGAGCTCGCGCCGAAGAAGAAGAATTTCTGGCAGCGCGTTTTCACGCCGTCCCAGGAGAGCATCGAGGCGCCGCTGCGCGAGTTGGGCCTGGGCTACTGGTCGGATACGCTCTACTACGCGCCTGACCAGGCGACCTGAACCCACCGCACGCTCATGCCAGTCACCCTCGAAGACAAGCTCGTGGTCGCGATCTCCTCGCGCGCCCTGTTCAACCTCGAAGAAGAAAACAAGATCTTCGAGGCCGGGGACAACGAGGGCTACATGAAGCTGCAGCTCGACCGCATCGACGTGCCGGCCGCGCCCGGCATCGCCTACTCGCTGATCCGGAAGCTGCTGCGCTTCAACGAAGACGGCGTGCAGCGCGTCGAGGTGGTGATTCTTTCGCGCAACGATCCGGTCTCGGGCATGCGCATCTTCAAGTCGAGCGCGGCCGCCGACATCAAGCTGCAGCGCGGCGTGTTCACGCAGGGCCGCCCGCCCTTCGGCTACCTGCGCCCGCTGCGCGCGCACCTGTTCCTGTCGGTCAACGGTCAGGACGTGCGCGAGGCGCTCATCGCGGGCTTTCCGGCCGCGCGGGTGCTGGTCGAATCGGTGAAGGCCAGCGACGCCTGGCCGAACGAAGTGCGCATTGCCTTCGACGGCGACGCGGTGCTGTTCTCCGACGAGGCCGAGCGCGTGTTCCAGGCCGAAGGGCTCGACGCCTTCCAGGCGCACGAACTCAGCAAGGCCGACCTGCCGCTGCCCGAAGGTCCCTTCAAGCCGCTGCTGATGGCGCTGCACCGGCTGCAGATGGCCGGCAACGCGCAGATGCGCATCCGCACCGCGCTGGTCACCGCGCGCAGCGCACCGGCGCACGAGCGCGCCATTCGCACGCTGATGAAGTGGAACATCCGCGTCGACGAGGCCATGTTCCTCGGCGGCCTGCCCAAGGGCGAATTCCTGCGCGAGTTCGAGCCCGATTTCTTCTTCGACGACCAGACCGGCCACGTCGACGCGGCCTCGCGGCACGTGCCCGCCGGACATGTGTCCAGCGGTATCAGCAACGAGCCCTGAGCCCGGGCTCGAACGCGGCGCCAGGCCGCGCCACACCGTCGTTCCGCCGTTGCCGAAAGCGCCCTCCCGGCGGTGCGTTGTCACGCGCCTGACTTCGCTGCGTCACAGCAAATTAACCGCCCGGTAACGGGTTCTCCCTAGTCTTGTGGGCTCGGATGCGCGCTCCCGTCGCGCCTTCCAGAACCACATAACAAAGGACCGATTCCATGCGACTTCTTTTTCCCGGCACGCGGCTTGCGCCCGTGCTGTTGCTGGCCTGCGCGCTCTCGGCCTGCGGGGGCGGCGGTGGCGGTGGCGGCGGCGGCTTCTTCGGCGGCACGCCGACGACCCCGGCCACGCCTACACCCACGACGCCCACCCCACCCGACAACACCGTGAAGCCCGAGATGCGCTGCGCACCGTGAGCATTGCCAGGAACAACACCATGACCACCCGCCGCAAATTCCTCACGGGCGCCGCCACCACCGGCATCGCCGCCGCCGCGCTCAATGCCTTTCCGCCAAGCATCCGCCGCGCGCTCGCCATTCCCGCCAACAACAAGACCGGCACGATCATGGACGTCGAGCACGTCGTGATCCTGATGCAGGAAAACCGCTCCTTCGACCATTACTTCGGCACACTCATGGGCGTGCGGGGCTTCGGCGACCGCTTCACCATTCCGCTGCCCGGCGGGCGCAGCGTGTGGCAGCAGAGCGATGCCGCCGGCAAGCTGGTGCTGCCCTATCACCTCGACCAGACCAAGGGCAACGCGCAGCGCGTGAGCGGCACGCCGCACTCGTGGAACGACGCGCAGAACGCCTGGGACGGCGGCCGCCTCAGCCAATGGCCCAGGTACAAGACCACCGCTTCGATGGGCTACTTCCAGGAAGCCGAAGTGCAGTTCCAGTACGCGCTGGCCAACGCCTTCACCGTGTGCGACAGCTACCACTGCGGCATGCACACCGGCACCAACTCGAACCGCCTGTTCCACTGGAGCGGCACCAACGGCCCATCGGGCGAAACGGGCGCCGGCCTCGCGGGCCTCTCGTCGATAGACAACACGTGGGAGAACCTCCGGTTTCCATGGGACCCGGTAAAAAACCCAGGTGTCGACTCGACCACCTACGGCTGCAACTGGAAGACATATCCGGAGCGCCTGCAGGACGCCAAGGTCAGCTGGATGCTCTACCAGAACCTGCCCGACAACTTCACCGACAACCCGCTGGCAGGCTTCCAGCAGTACCGTGCGGCCAACAAGGCCTCGGGCAAGAACGACATGCGCTACGACGGCGACGCCAGCCCGCCCGACGGCGTGACGCTGCCGGCCTACGACCCCGCCAGCGACGATGCCGGCAATCCGCTCTACAAGGGCATCGCCAACACCATGCCCGACGGCGGCCTGCTGGGAACGTTCCAGCAGGACGTCCTCAACGGCAAACTGGCGCAGGTGTCGTGGATCGTGGCGCCCGCCACCTACTCCGAGCACCCCGGTCCTTCGAGCCCGGTGCAGGGCGCGTGGTACATCCAGCAGGTGCTGGACGCGCTCACTGCATCGCCCGATGTGTGGAGCAAGACGGTCTTCATCGTCAACTTCGACGAGAACGACGGCTACTTCGACCACGTGCCGTCGCCCTCGGCGCCTTCGCTGGCCGACCCCGCCGACCCGAAGAGCGCCGCGGGCAAGACCACGCTGTCCGACAGCGACATCGCCTTCGAGCGCCATACATACCCCCTCGTGGGCACCACCGTCGCGCCTGCGGACGGCCGCGTCTATGGCCCGGGCCCGCGCGTGCCGATGTACGTCATCTCGCCGTGGAGCCGCGGCGGCTGGGTCAACTCGCAGGTGTTCGATCACACCTCGGTGCTGCGCTTCCTCGAGGCGCGATTTGGCGTCGTGGAGAAGAACATCAGCCCGTTCCGGCGCGCGGTGTGCGGCGACCTCACGAGCGCCTTCAACTTCGCCACGCCCAACAACGAAGTGCTGCCCACGCTCGCCGGGCGCCGCACCAAGGCCCAGGCCGACCAATTGCGCGCCGACCAGCAAGCGCTCGCGCAGGTGCCGCTGCCGCTCACGCCCGCGCTGCCGCAGCAGGCCACGGGCACGCGCCCCTCGCGCGCCTTGCCGTATGAACTGCACACCAGCGCCAAGGCCGACGCGGTCAACGGCAAGCTGCAGCTGCTGTTCGCCAACACCGGCAAGGCCGCGGCGGTGTTCCACGTGTACGACAAGCTGCACCTCGACCGCCTGCCGCGCCGCTACATGGTGGAAGCAGGAAAGCAGCTCGACGACACCTGGGCCGCGATGGCCGACGATGGCGGGCGCTACGACCTGTGGGTGCTCGGGCCGAGCGGCTTCCATCGCCACTTCAAAGGCAACCTCGGCACGCTGCGCGCCGGCGACGCCGCGGCGCCCGAGGTTCGCGTTTGCTACGACATCACCAACGGCAATGTCTACCTGAGCATGCGCAACGACGGCAAGGCGGCCTGCAGGTTCACCGTCACTGCCAAGGCCTATCGCAACGACGGCCCGTGGACCGCGACAGTGAACGGCGGCGCCACCACCGATCAGCACTGGGAACTCGCGAGCAGCGGTCAGTGGTACGACTTCGCAGTCACCTGCGATGCCGACCCGGCCTATTACCGCCGCTTTGCGGGCCGCGTGGAAACCGGCAGGCACACGGTGAGCGATCCGGCGATGGGCTTGCCCGACCTCTGAGCGCGGGCAAGAATGCCGGCATGCTGAAGATCCTTCGACATGCCGACGTTCTGGTCACCATGGACGCCGCGCGGCGCGAAATCGCCGACGGCGCCGTAGTGTGCGATGGCCCCGCGATAGCCTGGGTGGGCCCCACCGCCGAGCTGCCCATCGTCTACCTCGACGCCCTGCGCAACGGCCAGGCCGAGGCCATCGACATGCACGGCCACGTCGTGATGCCCGGCCTGGTCAACACGCACCACCACATGTACCAGAGCCTCACCCGCGCCGTGCCCGAGGCGCAGGACGCCGAGCTGTTCGGCTGGCTCACCAACCTGTACCTGCTGTGGGCGCGCCTCACGCCCGAGATGATCCGAGTGTCGACGCAGACTGCGATGGCCGAGCTGATGCTCTCGGGCTGCACCACCACCAGCGACCATCTCTACCTGTTTCCCAACGGCTCGCGGCTCGATGATTCGATCGAGGCGGCCGATGCCATGGGCATGCGCTTTCATGCGGCGCGCGGCAGCATGAGCGTGGGCCGCAGCACCGGCGGCCTGCCGCCCGACGAGGTGGTGGAAACCGAGGAAGCCATCCTGCGCGACAGCGAGCGGCTCATCGGCCGCTGGCACGATGCCAGCCGCCATTCGATGCGCCGCATCGTGCTCGCGCCCTGCTCGCCGTTCTCGGTGTCGCGCGACCTGATGCGCCTGTCGGCCGAGCTGGCGCGCGAGCGCGGCGTGTCGCTGCATACGCACCTGGCCGAGAACGACAACGACGTGGCGTACTCGCGCGAGAAGTTCGGCATGACGCCGGCCGAATACGCCGAAGACCTGGGCTGGGTCGGCCGCGACGTGTGGCACGCGCACTGCGTGAAGCTCGACGAGGCCGGCATCGCGCTGTTCGGCCGCACCGGGACGGGCGTAGCGCACTGCCCCTGCTCCAACATGCGGCTGGCCTCGGGCATCGCGCCGATCGGTGCGATGCGCCGCGCAGGCGTTCCCGTAGGGCTGGGCGTGGACGGCAGCGCATCGAACGACGGCGCGCACATGCTCGGTGAAGCGCGGCAGGCCCTGCTGCTGCAGCGCGTGGGCTACGGCCCGGCGGCGATGACGGCGCGCGAGGCGCTGGAGATCGCCACGCTGGGCGGTGCGCGCGTGCTCGGGCGCGACGACATCGGCGCGATCGCGCCGGGCATGTCGGCCGACATCGTGGCCTTCGACCTGCGCGGCGTGGCGCATGCGGGTGCGGGGCACGACCCGGTGGCGGCGCTGGTGTTCTGCACGCCGGGGGCGGTGTCGCTGAGCGTGATCAATGGGGCGGTTCGCATCCGCGACGGAGAGTTCACCGGCATGGCGCTCGCACCGCTGCTGGCAAGGCACCGCGACCTGGCGCGCACGCTCTACGACGCCGCACGGCACCCGCACACGGCCTGACGCCGGCGCTCGCGCTAGCACCGGGAGCGCGCTTCCAGGCTAGGCACCAACCCTCATTGCCAACGCCAGAGCCCCTCCGCAGAATCCGCCCACCAAATAGAACGAGCGTTCTATTTTGTGGCCGAACCCCTCGTCGGCCTTCCCCCAGACTCACTACAACAGGGAACGCTCCCGATGAAACGCAGAGACATCCTCAAATGGTCGGCCTCGGCGGGTGGCCTGGGCCTGCTGGCCGGCAGGCCTTCCACCGCCTCGGCGGCCCTGCCGGTGCCCAAGCCCACGCTGCCGCAGAAGATCGACCCGATCAGCGCCACGCTGCGGCGCCTCGAACTGGTGGGGCGGCAGTCGACCTACCTCTGGACCGAATCGCACATCAACCTGGCTGGCGTACCGATGGGTGCGGTGGTGCCGCCGGGCGAACTGCCGGCGCTCGAACACCAGCTCGCGACCCTCTCGAAGGCGGTCGAAGCCGTCACCAATTTCGCGGCCTCGTTCGCCACCAGCGCGCTGGCCTCGGGCAGCCTGCAGTCGCTCGACAACCTGCGCACGCGCCTCGCGGGGCTGCAGGCCAGCTTCGATCAACTGCTGGCCGCCAACGGCGGATTGCTCACGCTGCCCGCGACGGTGTTGAACCTGCTTGCCACTCTCACCAGCACGGCGGGCGACATCGGCACGCAGCTCAGGCAGATCCATCACGACCTGCTCTCGCAAGGCCCGCTGGGCGCATTGAACGGACCGAAGACGGTGGCGCAGTACGACGCGCTGTTCGTCACCATCGAGAAGCCGGCCATCTCGCAGCTGCTGCACGACAACGACCTGTTCGCGGCCATGCGCGTGGCCGGCCCCAACCCGACGCTGATCCAGCGGGCGACAGCGCTGCCGGCCAAGTTCCCGTTGAGCGACGCCCAGTACCGCCAGGTGATGGGCGCCGGCGACAGCCTCGCCGACGCGGCCGCCTCGGGCCGTCTCTACATCCTCGACTACGAAGGCCTGGGCGACATGGCGCCGGCCGGCCCGCAGGCCAAGCCGCTCACGGGCACGGGCTACATCCATGCGCCCATCGCGCTGTTCGCACGGCCGAAGACCGGCCGCTCGCTGGTGCCGGTCGCGATCCAGTGCGCACAGGAGCCGACGCTCGCCCCGATCTTCCTGCGCGTGGACGACACCGCCAACGCCGAAGCCTGGTGGGCCTGGCAATCGGCGAAGACCGCCGTGCAGGTGGCCGACTTCAACTACCACGAGATGTTCGTGCACCTGGGCCGCACGCACCTGATGTCGGAGGCCTTCGCGATGGCCACGCAGCGCCAGTTCGCGACCGCGCATCCGCTGAGCCGGCTGCTGTCGCCGCACCTCGAGGGCGCGATGTTCATCAACGAGGCCGCGACGCTGATCATCATGGCGCCGCTGACCACGGGCGACGTGATCCTCGCCGCGCCCATCGAGACGCTGCAGAGCGCGTGCGGTCGCGACCGGCTGGCCTACGACTTCCAGGACCGCATGATGCTGCCCAACGATCTGCGCACGCGCGGCGTGGACGACACGGCGGCGCTGCCCGACTACCCGTACCGCGACGACGGGCTGCTGGTGTGGAACGCCATCGCGCAATGGGTCGGCGACTACGTGGCCACCTACTACCTGAGCGACGGCGACGTGACCGGCGACTACGAGCTCAAGGCCTGGGCCACCGAGCTCGCGACCAGCGGCAAGGTGCACGGCTTGCGCCCCATCACCACACGCGCGCAACTCGTCGACGTGCTGACCGCGATCATCTTCAACGCCAGCGCGCAGCACGCGGCAGTGAACTTTCCGCAGTACTCGGTGATGACGTATGCGCCCTTCAGCGCGGGCACGGGCGGCATGCCCGCACCGACGGGCAGTGCGGGGCAGAGCGAAGCGAGCTGGTCGCAGATGCTGCCGTCGCGGCTGGCGGCGCAGGAGCAGATCCTGCTGTTCCACATCCTCGGCGGCGTGTACTACCGGCCGCTGGGCGAGTACAAGGACAACGTATTCCCGCACCTGCCGGTGCTGATCGACCCGGCCATCGCAGGACCGGGCGGGCCGCTGGAGCGCTTCCGCAACGCGCTGGCCGCCATCGAGGTCACCATCCGCCAGCGCAACACCACGCGCACGCGGCCCTACGAGCACCTGCTGCCGAGCCGCATTCCCTCGAGCACGAACATCTGAAGCAAGCGCAGGCGTCGCTCAGCGCCGCATCGTGTCGAGCTGCGTGACGGGCGCGCTGTCGTTGCCCCAGGAGCCGCGCACATAGGTGAGCACGGCTGCGACCTCGGCGGCATCCAGCGTCTGCCCGAACGGAGGCATGCCGTAGGGCCGTGGATTGCCGGGCGTCGAGGGCAGGAAGCCGCCGTGCGCGACCACCTGGATCAGGTTGGTGGGCCGCGCCATGTTGACAGCGCGGTTGCCGGCGAGTGGCGGATAGGCGCCCACGGCGCCCTGCCCCTGGTCGCCATGGCAGTAGGCACAGCGCTGGTCGTAGATCTTCGCGCCGCGCGTCATCGTGGCGGCGTCGCGGCGGATCGGGACCTTCGCGATGGCCGCAGCCTCGGGCTTCGGTGCATCGGGCAGGTCCTTCAGGTAGCTCGCCATGGCCGTGAGGTCGGCGTCGCTCAGGTACTGCGTGCTGCGGAACACCACGTCGGCCATCGGCCCCATGACCGAGCCGCGCGGCGCGACGCCGCTCTTGAGCAGCGACACCACGTCGGCCGCGGGCCAGCCGGCAACGCCGGCTTCGTGCGGGTCGTTGAGCGAGGGCGCATACCAGTTCTCCACGGCGATCAGGCCGCCCGAAAGGCCAAGCCTCGTTTCCGTCGCGCCAAGCGAGTTGCGGCTGCCGTGGCACGCAATGCAATGGCCGAGGCCGTTGACCAGGTACGCGCCCCGGTTCCATTCAGCGGGCTTGCCGGCATTGGCCACGAAGGGCTCGGGCTTGAACGACAGCGCACGCCACACGGCCAGCGCCGCCTGCGTGTCGTAGGGGAAGCGCAGCAGGTGCGCCCTGTTGGGCTCCGGCGCGGGCGGCAGGCTGCGCAGGTAGGCGTAGATTGCGTCCGAGTCCTCGCGCGTCACCTGCGTGAAGTTGGGATACGGAAACGCCGGGTACAGCAGCCGCCCGTCCTTGCTGCGGCCGTTGTGCATGGCGCGCCAGAAGTGCGCGCTGCTCCAGCTGCCGATGCCGCTCTTGCCGTCGGGGGTGAGGTTGCTCGAAAAGATGGTGCCGAAGGGTGTCTCCAGGGGCAGCCCGCCCGCATAGGGCTGGCCGCCGCGCGTGGTGTGGCAGCCCGCGCAGTTGCCGGCCAATGCGAGATAGCGCCCGCGCTCGATCAGCTGCGGCGTGGCCGCGAAGGCTTCGGCCTGCGTGGGCAGCGGGTCTTCGCCGCGCAGGTTCATCGCGACGATGGTGCCCGCTGCCGCGGCCCCCAGCACGATCAGCGTCAGCAGCGTCCAGCCCAGGCGTCGCAGTTTCATGATCGCGGCCCCGTCACTTCGACTTCGGCATGCCGCCGCAGTTCACGGGCAGCGGCGCGGGCAGCGAGGCCGCGGGCTTCGTGTCGGCCGGCATCGGCTGCACCGCCAGCCAACTCGCGACAGCGTTGATGTCGGCGGTGGTCATGCGCCGGCCAATGTCGGCCATGCAGTCGGGTGGCAGCGCATGCCGCTCGCTCGTGAGCCATGCGCCGAGTTGCGACGACACGTACAGCCGCGGCAGCCCCAGGAGCCCCGGAATGGCCGGCTGCACGCCGGTGAGGGCCGCGCCATGGCACTGCACGCAGGCGGGCACGCCGCGCGCCGCATCGCCTTCGTGCACGAGCTGGCGGCCGCGCTGCAACTGCTCGGGCGTCGCGTCGCTGGTGGTGGCGATGGGCGGGTAAGGCAGTTGCAGCCCGGAGAAGTACTCGGCCATCTCGCGCAGGTACGCATCCGACAGGTGCTGCACCATGTACGCCATGTCGCTGTTGAAGCGCCGCCCGTCGCGAAAGCTCACGAGCTGGTTGAACAGGTAGCCGGCCGGCTTGCCGGCAAGGCGCGGAAAGTAGCCGGCGTTGGTGGTCGCGCCTTCGCGGCCGTGGCAGGCGATGCAGGCGGCTGCGCGCTGCTCGATGGTGTCGGGCACCGTGGCGGGCGTTGCGGCACCCGCCATGCCCTGCGTGGCGAACAACATCAGCCCGATGGCGGCGAAGCGAATGCGCAGCTTCATGTGCCGGCAGCGTAGTGCGCCAACGCGAGCAACCCCGCGATCAGCAGCAGCACCATCACCAGCGCCACGCCGATCAGCGGCAGGATGCCGACCTGTGCCGTCCGCTTGTCGGCATCGGCGCGGCGGCCACCCAGCCCGATGAAACTCCACAGAACGGCGCGCACCGCGCGCATGAGATTCGTCATGAGGCCGAGTGTGGCCCAGTCGGGCTCAAAAAAACAGATGCAGATCGGCTCCATTCGACCGGTGCAGATAAAGTGCGACCGAATGAAGAGCAAGCCGCAATGAAGCGATACGAAACCCTGGCCGCCGACATCGAGGCCTCGATCCGCAACGGCACCCTGAAGACCGGCGACCGCCTGCCCTCGGTGCGCCACACGGGCCAGAGCCGGGGCGTGAGCGCGTCCACCGTGTTCCAGGCGTACTACCTGCTGGAAGCGCGCGGACTCGTGCGTGCACGGGACCGTTCGGGCTACTACGTGGCGGGCGGCGGCCTGCGTGATGCGCCCCCCGAATCCACGCTGACCTCGCGTCCCGTGGACGGGCCGAAGTCGCTCGACGTGAGCGACCAGGTGTTCGACATCCTCGAAGCCAGCATGTCGCGCAAGGTCGTGCCCTTCGGCTCGGCCTTTCCGAGCCCGCTGCTGTTTCCGCTGGCGCGGCTCGGGCAATTCATGGCCGCCAGCGCCAAGTCGCTCGACCCATGGAGCACGGTGGACGACCTCACGCCCGGCAGCGCTGCGCTGCGCCGGCAGATCGCGCTGCGCTACCTCGCCGACGGCATGCCGGTGCCGGCCGACGAGATCGTCATCACCAACGGCGCGCTCGAAGCGCTCAATCTCTGCCTCGCGGCCGTGACTCGGCCGGGCGACGCCGTGATCGTCGAATCGCCCACCTTCTATGCCGCGCTGCAGGCGCTGGAGCGCATGGGCCTGCGGGCCATCGAGGTGCCGACGCATCCGGGCGAAGGCATCGATCTCGCAGCGCTGGAGCTGGCCGTCGCGGCACACAAGCCCGCGGCATGCTGGCTCATGACCACGTTCCAGAATCCGCTCGGCAGCCTGATGCCGGACGCGAAGAAGAAGGCACTGGTCGCCCTGCTCGCGCGGCACGAACTGCCGCTGATCGAGGACGACGTGTACGCCGAGCTGTACTTCGGCGAGCGGCGGCCTGCACCGGCCAAGGCCTTCGACACGCAGGGGCTGGTGCTGCACTGCTCGTCGTTCTCGAAATGCCTCGCGCCGGGCTATCGCATCGGCTGGACCTCGGCCGGGCGCTTCGCGCGCAAGGTGGCGCGACAGAAGCTCACGACCACGCTCAGCACCTCGGCGCCCGCGCAGCTGGCGCTCGCGGGCTATCTCGAAAAGGGTGCCTTCGACAAGCACCTGCGCAAGCTGCGGCAGACGCTGTCAATGCAGCAGGCCACCTTCACGCAGGCCGTGGGCCACCACTTTCCGCCGGGCACGCGCGCCACGCGGCCGCTGGGCGGGTACTTCCTGTGGGTCGAGTTGCCACCACGCGTGAACGCGCTCGACATCCATCGCAAGGCGCTGGAACTCGGCATCAGCGTCGCGCCGGGACCGATCTTCTCGGCCACGCGCGCCTTCACCAACTGCCTGCGGCTGAACTACGGCCACCCATGGAACGGGCTCAGCGAGCAGGCGATGCGGACACTCGGCCGGCTGGCCGCCGAAGCGTCCTGAACAACAGAAACGCCGTGATGCTCACGTTCACCAGGTTCCATCCGATGCCGTTCAGGAAGGCCGCGTGGTAGCTGCCCGTGAGGTCGAACACCTTGCCCGACATCCACCCGCCCAGCGCCATGCCGAACAGCGAGAACATCAGCACCGTGCCCACGCGCGCGCCCGCCTCCTTCGGCGGAAAGTGCTCGCGCACGATGATCGCGTAGGACGGCACGAGGCCACCCTGGAACAGCCCGAACAGCGCCGAGATCACGTACAGCGGCACCAGCCCGTCGAACGGCAGGAACAGCAGCAGCGCCACGCACTGCAGCACGCCGCCCAGCAGCAGCGTGCGCAGCCCGCCGATACGGTCGCAGATGGCGCCCGACACCAGCCGGCTCACGATGCCGAAGCCCAGCATCAGCGACAGCATCATCGCGCCCTGCGCCGGCCCGTAACCCAGGTCGCCGCAGTAGGCCACGATGTGCACCTGCGGCATCGCCATGGCCACGCAGCAAGCCACGCTGGCCACGCACAGCAGGCCTTGGGCCGCGCCCATGCTCAGGCCGAAGGGCCGCGTCATGTCGCGCACGACCGCCGCGCTCGATGCATTCACAGGCGGCACATGGACGAGCGCAGGCGGGCGCGCGCGGAAGAACAGCGCGAGCAGCGCCATCGCCAGCCCGCAGAAGACGCCGATGCCGATGTAGGTCTGGCGCCAGCCCACGGTTTCGACGAAGTGCTGCGCGACGGGCGGCCACACCGCGCCCGCAAGATAGTTGCCGCTGGCGCACACCGCCACCGCGATGCCGCGCCGCTTGACGAACCACAGCGAGGTGTCGGCCACCATCGGCGCGAAGGCCACCGAGCTGCCGAGCAGGCCGACCAGCAGCGCCTGCGCGACGGTGAATGAAACGATGCCGCCCGACATGCCGGTGGCGATGTAGCCCGCGCCGAGGAACACCGAGCCCATCAGGAGCGGCCACATCACACCGAAGCGGTCGGCGAGCTTGCCCATGACGACGCCGCCGAAGCCGAACCCGAGCATCAGCAGCGTGTAGGGCAGCGAGGCATCGGCACGGTCGATGCCGAACTCGGCCTGCACCGCGGGCAGCATCACCGAGACCACGTACATGCCGCTGCTGCCGACCGTCATGACCAGCAGCGTGAGGCCGAGGCGGAACATGGCGTAGCGCGAATCCGCCGCGTGGACGGTTGTCTCGGATGTCTTCATTGCTTTTCTCCTCGCCGAGGATACCCCGCGGCGGGAAGATGCTGGCACGCCCGATCACGTCCGATCATGCAACCCCGGCGGCACGGTGCCGCCTTCGCGTGCAAGGCGCGGATCAGCTCACCGAAACGACCGGACGCTCGCCGCCTTTCAGCCGGCGTTCGATGTCCTCGAGCACGTTCGGCAGATCCGCCACGCTGTCGATCACGTAGTGCGCGCCCGCAGCCTTCAGCTGCGTGGTCGCGATCTTCCGCAAGGCCTGCTGCTGCGCCTCGTCGAGCGCCGTCCACTCGGCGAGCGTCAGCCCCACCGCGTTGCCGGTGACCGCGAGGCCCACGGCCCAGGTGCCCGCGTTGAGGCCTTCCTGCAGGCCCACGCCGGTGTCGTCGACCTTCACCACGGTGTGCGGCGGCCACACGCCCAGGTCGGCGAAGCAGCGGTACATCATGAGCGGCGACGGCCGGCCCGCGGCGAGGTCGCCGGCACACACGAGGTTGTCCGGCACATAGCCGCCGGCCGCGGCGATGGGCACGACCACTTCCATGATCGGGCGGTTGTAGCCGGTGGTCGAGCCGATCTTCAGGCCCCGTTCACGGGCCGCATTCACCGCATCGATCGCGCCGGGAATGAAGTCGGCGTGGTCGCGCGCGCTCGCTGCGTTCATGGGCGTGAAGACTTCGTAGAGGCGATCGACGTCCGCGTCGTCGAAGGCTCGGCCGTGCCTGGCCTCCCATTGCGAGGCGATGCGCGGCAACGTGCCGAGCGCCTTGATGTGGTCCCACTTGGCCATGCCCATCGGGCCGCGCGCCTCGGCGATGGCGATGTCCACGCCGAACTGCTCGAACAGCTTCACGAAGGCGCCCATGGGTGCGCAGGAGCCGAAATCGAGGATGGTGCCGGCCCAGTCGAAGACGACGGCCTGGAGCTTGGAGCGGTTGTGGGCGTTCATGGCGAGAGGATGGAAAGAATCGGGTGCAAGACAAGGCGCGGCGCGCGCGTCACCATGCGTCGAAGACGTCATGCGCGATACCGAAGCCGGTGCTCGCGCCGCTGCCGCTGGTGACCAGCACCACGCGGGTGGCGTCGTCGGGCGCGTCGATCACGCAGGGCGTGGTCCTGGACGAGGGGTAGACGCCGGTCCAGCGCTCGGTGATCTGCGCGGTTTCGAGGTTGAGCGTGCTGCGCAGGTGGCGCAGGATGAGCTGGTCGACCTCTTCCATCGCGAAGGGTTCGGGCGCATCGCCGTAGTGGTGCGAGTCGCCGACCACGAGCGAGCCGTCGGCGCTCTGCACCACGATGAGATGGATGCCGTGTTCGAGCGACGCAGCCTCTTCCTGCTGCAGCCGCGCGCGCAGTGCGGCGGCTTCGGGCAGCGTGCTGTAGCCCTCGTAGCGCACGAGGCTCAGGTCCATCATCACCGAGCCCGGTAGGCGAAAGCCCGCCTCGGGCTTCACGCGCAGCATCTGCAGGCGGCACAGCGTGAGCGCGTGCGCGGCGATGCGGTCGGCGAAGAGGCCGTGCAGCTCGGTGTTGGTGCAGACCACCACGCGCTCGCCGCGAAGAACGCCGCGCGAGGTGCGAACGCGCGGCGTTTCCACCTCGTGCACGGTCTCGCCGAAGCGGAACACGACGCCATGCGCCTCGGCCAGCCATTTCGCGAGCAGGCCGATGGCGGTGCGCGACTCGACGCGCAGTTCGTGCGGGCTGAACAGCACCGAGCGCGCGTCGGCCAGGCTCAGTGCGGGCGCCTTGGCCTGCGCGTCGGCCGCGTCGAGCAGCTCGCAGGCCTCGCCCATCGGCGTGCGCATGAAGGCCTCGAGCACCGAGTGCGCCTCGGGCCGGTAGGCCGCGAGCCAGAGGTTGCGGTGCACGATGTCGATGCCGGCTTTCGGCGCGACGGCCTGCCAGACCTCGCGCGCATGCATCGCGCGGCGCCAGGTGTCGCCCGGCGCCTGGCCGGTGATGGTGATGAAGCCGAAGTTGCGGATCGATGCGCCGATGGCGGCCGCATCGCGCTCGACCACGCAGACCTTGAGCCCGCGCTGCGCGGCGGTGTAGGCGTGGGCCAGGCCGACGATGCCGGCGCCGACGACGATGAGGTCGAAATTGTCTTGGGGGGTGCCGGGCATTACCGGTTTCTCCAGGTTTGGGTGCGCGCGAGCGCCCAGTGCCCGGCCAGTGCGAACACGCCGCGGCCGACGGCAGCCGTGAGCATGATCAGCGAGGCCATGGCAGCGGCGGGGGCCACGTCGCCGGCGTCGTCCATGTTGAGCACGGCGATGGCGGCCAACGTGGTCTGCGGCGAGTAGAGGAACACGACGGCCGACACGGTGGTCATCGCATTGACGAAGAAGTAGCCGCCCACGTTGAGCACGGTCGGCAGCGCCACCGGCAGGTGCACGCGCCAGAGCGTGCGCCAGAACGGCACGCCCATCGACTCGGACACCAGCTCGTACTCGCGGTCGAGCTGGCGCAGCGCGGTGAGCGAGGTGAGGTGCGCCACCGAGAAGAAGTGCGCCACCGTGCAGATGACGAGGATCGCCATGCCGCCGTACAGGCCGTTCAGCGGATTCGACGGCGAGTTGAAGAAGAAGATGTACCCCACGCCTAGCACGAGCCCGGGCACGGCGAGCGGCAGGTTCGCCAGCAGGTTGAGCAGCTCGCGCAAGAGGCCGAAATGGCGCGGCTTCTCCACCAGGTAGGCAGAGATAAAAGTGACGAGCGCGCCCGCCACCGCCGCGCACATTGCGAGGCGCAGCGAGTTGAAGTAACTGCCCCATCCGCCGCCGTCCATGTTGCTGAAGTCGTAGTTCTTCAGCGATGGTGCGAGCTTGTACGGCCAGTAGGTGGCGAGCGATGCGAACACCGCCATGCCGATCATCACGAGGATGGCGCAGGCCGTGAGGGCGCAGAACACGAGCAGCGCGCGGTCGCGCGTCTTCACGGGCTCCGGCTGGTAGGGCGTGGCGCGCGCCGAAAGCGCCGCCGCCTGCCTGCTGCGCACGCGCCGCTCGACGAGAAAGGAGAGCACCGCCGGAATCAGCAGCACGAGCCCCACCACCGCGCCCATCTGGAAGTTCTGCTGCCCGACCACCTGCTTGTAGATGTCGGTCGCGAGCACGCCGGTCTGGCCGCCGACCACCTTGGGCACGCCGAAGTCGGTGATGACCAGCACGAACACCACCATCGTGGCCACGATGAGGCCGTAGCGCGAGGCCGGCAGCGTCACGGTGCGGAAGATGCGCCAGCGCGAGGCACCGAGCGTCTGCGCCGCTTCATAGAGCCGACCATCGGACGTGGCCATGGCGGTCGTGAGGATCAGGAGCGCATGCGGCAGCGTCCAGAACACCGAGCCGAGCACGATGCCCAGCGGCCCGTAGATCGAGGCCTCGCCCATCAGCCCCTTGAAGAGGCCCTGGTTGCCGAACAGGTAGACCAGGCTGATGGCCGGCAGCAGCGAGGGCGCGAGCAGCGGAATGAGCGCCACCGCGCGCAGCGCGCCCTTGGCCGGCATGCAGGAGAGCGTCAGCGCATAGGCGTACACATAGGCGATCGCCGTGCAGACCACCGCGCTGATCGCCGCGAGCCACAGGCTGTTGAAGGCCGATTGCACGAGCGCCGGGCTGTCGAGGTAGCGCGCGAAATTCGCCGGGCCGACGAACGCGCCCGCGCGGTCGAAAAAGCTCTGGCCCACGAGCGCGCCGACGGGCAGCGCGACGATCACGGCCAGCAGCAGCACGAGCAACGCGACGGCCGCACCGGTCAGCCAGCGCTCGCGGTCGAACGCGCTGCCACGCGGCAGCACCATCGGCCGCACGGCGATGGCATCGGGAGAACTGCTCATGGCTCAGTGCGCCAGGATGGACAGCGCATTCAGGGGCAGTTGGATGTGCACCATGCTGCTGGGCACCAGCGGCTCCTCGCCGCCGTAGCGCGCGTCGGCCGGCAGCTCGGCCTCGATCTCGATGCCCAGTGGCTCGCAGGCCAGGCGCGCCGAGGTGCGGTTGCCGAAGAACTCCGTGTCGAGCAGGCGCGCCGCGAAACTGTTGGCGCCCAGTTCGGTGCCGAAGCGCTTGACCACCACGTGCTCGGGGCGGATGCCCACGGTGGCCTGCGAACCCACGCTCAGGGTGCCGAGGTTGCTCGGCGTGCAGAACAGTTCGCTGTCGCGCACGCGCACCTTGCCCTCGGCCAGCACGGTCGCGGGCAGCATGTTCATGCGGCCGACGAAGCCCGCCGCGAAACGGGTGCGCGGCTGGCGGTACAGCTCGTCGGGCGTGCCGGCCTGCTCGATGCGGCCGTTGTGCATCAGCACCACGCGGTCGGCCATCGAGAGGGCTTCTTCCTGGTCGTGCGTGACCATGATGGTGACGATGCCCAGGCGCTTTTGCAGCGAGCGGATCTCGCTGCGAAGGCTCGCGCGCACCTGCGCGTCGAGCGCGGAGAGCGGCTCGTCGAGCAGCAGCAGGCGCGGGTTCGGCGCGAGGGCACGCGCCAGTGCGATGCGCTGCTGCTGGCCGCCCGAGAGCTGCACCGGGTATTTGTCGGCGTGCGCCGTGAGGCCGACGAGGTCGAGCATCTCGCGCGAGCGCTTGGCCATCTCGCGCGCCAGTGCGCCGGTGGGATGCAGGCCGTAGGCGATGTTCTGCGCCGCCGTGAGGTTGGGGAACAGCGCATACGACTGGAACACCACGCCGAAGCCGCGCGCCGCCGGCGGCAGGCCCGCGATGTCCTGGCCGCCGAGCAGGATCTGCCCGCTGTCGGCGCGCTCGATGCCGCACACGATGCGCAGCAGCGTGGTCTTGCCGCAACCCGAGGGACCGAGCAGGCACACGAATTCGCCGGGCTCGATGTCCAGGTCGATGCCGTCGAGCACGCGGGTGGCGCCAAAGGACTTGCCGATGCCGCGGAGAGAAAGAAAGCTGGTCATGGTCGAAGCCCGTCAGTCAAGGAACACCTCGGAACCGGCTTCGCCGGGCCGCAGGTGTTGCCCCCGGCAGGGGGTTGGCGAAGCGACACGAAGTGCGCGAAGACTGGGGGCGAGCTCATCACATCGGCTTCTTTTCGGATTTCGATTCGTAGCGCTTGGACCATTCGGTGAGGATGCGGTCGCGGTTCGCGGCGGCCCAGGTGAAGTCGTTCTTGGCGAGCAGCTTCTCGACGTCGCCCGGCACGAATTCGAGCTTCTCCTGGATGCCCGGCAGCGCGAGCACGGCGAAGTTCTTCGCGTAGAGCTCGTTGGCCTGCTTGGTGACGGCCCAGTCGGCCAGCGCCTTGGCGGCGTCCTGCTTCTTGCTGGTCTTGATGATGCCGGTGGCTTCCATGTCCCAGCCGAGGCCCTCCTTGGGCAGCACGATGTCGATGGGGGCGCCGTCGCGCTTGGTCTTGTTGGCGCGGTATTCGAAGGACATGCCGAGCGCGAATTCGCCGGCGCCGGCCTGGCGGCAGGGCTTGCTGCCCGACTGGCTGTAGATACCGATGTTCTGGTGCAGCGCGTCCATGTACTTCCACGCTTTTTCCTCGCCCATCATCTGGATCCAGCCCGACACCATGAGGTAGCCGGTGCCCGATGCCGCGGGGTTGGGCATGGTGATCTGGCCCTTGTAGACCGGGTTGGTGAGATCCGCCCAGCTGGTGGGCTTGGGCAGGTTCTTCTTCGTGGCTTCGGCGGTGTTGAAGCAGATGGCCGACGACCACACGTCCATGCCGACCCACTTGGGCGGGTTGGCCGGATCGCGCATGGTGGCCTTCACGGCGTCCAGGCCCTTGGGCGCATAGGGCTGGAGCATGCCTTCCTTGTCGAGCAGCATCAGCGAAGTGGCGGCCAGGCCCCACACCACGTCGGCCTGCGGGTTGGCCTTTTCGGCCAGCAGCTTGGCGGTGACGATGCCGGTGGAGTCGCGCACGAATTTCAGTTCGACGGCCGGGTTTTCCTTTTCGAACGCGGCCTTGTAGGCCTGCACCTGGTCGGCTTCGAGCGCGGTGTAGACCAGCAGCTCGGTGCGGCCTTGCGCGGAGGCTGCGAAGGCCAGCGAGAACAACGCGGCGGGCACGGCAACGCGGCGGATGAAGCGGAACGACATGATGGGAGATCCCTCGGGAAGGAGTGAAAGTACGCGGACGAAAGTACGCACGGCTCGGCCGTGGACGCGGCGATGCTCGCAGTGCCGTGTGACAGGGGTTTGTCAGATGCGTCACACGGATGTCATGGCGCGGGACGACGCTTCACAGGCTGCCGCACGCGCTTGGCGTTTGCTTCGTTTCAACTCCATGACACTCGACCTCGCCGAGATCGCACGCCTGTTCGCCGAACGCGGCGGGGTAGCCTACGCGGGCGAGCCGGTCTCGCAGCTCGAACACGCGCTGCAGTGCGCATGGCTCGCCGAGCAGGCGGGTGCGAGCGACGCGCTGGTCACGGCCGCACTGCTGCACGACCTTGGACACCTGCTGATCGCCGAGCACCAGACGCTCGCGCAATCGCCCACCGAGCTGGGCATCGACGATCGCCATCAATACATCGCGCTGCCGCTGCTGCGCGGCGCCTTCGACGTGGAAGTGCGCGAGCCGATACGGCTGCACGTGGATGCCAAGCGCTATCTGTGCGCGATGCGGCCGGACTATTTCTCGAAGCTCTCGCCGGATTCCGTGCGCAGCCTTGCACTGCAGGGCGGCGTGATGGATGCGGCAGCGGCGGCCCGTTTTGCCGAGCATCGCTGGGCCGACGATGCGGTGCGGCTGAGGCTTTGGGACGAAGAGGCGAAGGTCGAGGGGTTGAAGACACCGCCGCTGGCGTATTTCCTTTCGACGGCTGCGCGGGTCCTTCTGCGCTGAAGGTACTTTTTTTGCCCGGCGGCCGGGTTTCAGGTCCATTTAAGAAACATTTGTCTACTATGGTTTCCTCATGATGTCCGGCGCACCTGCGCCTGCGAGGAAACCTGCATGTCTTCATCCGTCACGGCGCGAGCCGCCACGTTCACCCAGGTTCTGAGGCGCGTCTTTGCGCTTGCGGCGCCTTATTTCAGGTCCGAGGAGAAATGGCGCGCGAGGACCATGTTCGCGGCGATCGTCGCGCTCAACCTGGCCTACGTCTACGCGCTGGTGCTCTTCAACCAGTGGTACGGGCGCTTCTACGACGGGCTGCAGAACAAGGATGCGGCGGTCTTCTGGCGCGAGATCCGCGTGTTCGTCGTGCTGGCCTTTTTCAACATCGCGCTGCAGGTGCTCAAGTTCTATGTGACGCAATTGCTGCAGCTGCGCTGGCGCAGCTGGATGACGCGCGACTACATGACGCGCTGGATGGCCAACCGCACCTTCTATCACCTCGAACTCGCGCGCTACGCGAACAAGGACGGCCAGACGCCGGACAACCCCGACCAGCGTATCCAGGAAGACATGCAGCTTTTCACCGACTACACGATGACGCTGTCGATGGGCCTGCTGAATGCGGTGGTCACGCTGGTGAGCTTCGTCGGCATCCTCTGGGGGCTGTCGGGCAGCGTCGAATTCTCGATGGGCGGCACCACCTACCAGATCGTGGGCGCCATGGTGTGGCTGGCGATCGCGTACTGCGTGGTCGGGACCGTCATCACGCATTTCATCGGCCGCCCGCTGATCGGCACCAACTTCCGCCAGCAGCGCTTCGAGGCCGACTTCCGGCATCACCTGGTGCGGGTGCGCGAATACAGCGAGGCGATCGCGCTGGACAGGGGCGAGAAGGTCGAGCACGGCCAGCTCGACATGCGCTTTGGCAGCGTGCTGCGCAACTACCTGCTGCTCATCAAGCAGCAGAAGAACCTGATCACCTTCACCTCGTTCTTCGGGCAGGCTGCGGTGATCTTCCCGTTCGTGGTGGCCGCGCCCCGCTTCTTCAGCGGCGCGATCCAGTTGGGCCAGCTGATGCAGATTTCGTCTGCATTCGGCAAGGTGCAGGACTCGCTGAGCTGGTTCGTCGACAACTACGACAAGGTCGCGGTCTGGCGTGCCACCACCGACCGCCTGACCAGCTTCGACGACGCGATGCGCGCCCACGCGGCGCAGGCCATGCCGCTGCAACGCGGGGAGGCGGCCGATTTGCGCAGCGACGACCTCTCTGTGGCGCTGCCAAACGGCACTTCGCTGCTGAGCGGCGCCGCGCTGGCCGTGAAGCCCGGCGACAGCGTGCTGCTGCAGGGCTCCTCGGGCAGCGGCAAGTCGACCTTGTTCCGCTCCTTCGCCGGCATCTGGCCGTTCGCGAGCGGGCACGTGAAGATGCCAGACGGCGCGGTGTTCATGCCGCAGCGCCCCTACGTGCCCGACGGCAAGCTGCGCGACGCGCTGACCTACCCGAACCCCGCCGCCGATTTCACCGACGAGCAGCTTCGCAAGGCCCTGACCGACGCCCTCCTTCCCGACCTGGCCAGCCGCCTGGACGACAGCGATTCATGGAGCCAGAAACTCTCCGGCGGCGAGCAGCAGCGCCTGGCCATCGCACGCGTGCTGCTGAAGAAACCGGCATGGCTCTTCGCCGACGAGGTCACCAGCGCACTCGATGCGCAGGCCGAGGGTGTGCTCTACAAGCGGTTGTCGGACATGGTCCATGCAGCGGGCGGCGCGATGGTGTCGATCGCGCACCGCGCAGCCGTCGGAGACTTCCACAACCAGCGCTGGACGCTGGTGCCGCAGGAAGAAGCAACGGCGGGCGGCGCGCGCTACCGGCTGAACATCTCGGCGGCTCAACCCGCCGCGGCGTAGCGCTCCCAGCCCTTCTTGCGCAGCTCGCAGGCGGGGCATTCGCCACACCCGTAGCCCCAGGCCTGGCGGTGCACGCGATCGCCCAGGTAGCAGGTGTGCGTCTCTTCCACGATCAGCTCCACCAGCGGCTCGCCGCCCAGGCGGTGGGCCATGGCCCAGGTCTCGGCCTTGTCGATCCACATGAGCGGCGTCTCGATGACGAGGCGGCGCTCCAGCCCGAGCGAGAGCGCGAGCTGCATCGCCTTCATGGTGTCGTCGCGGCAGTCGGGGTACCCCGAGAAGTCGGTCTCGCAGACGCCGGTGACGATCACCTGCAGCCCGCGCCGGTACGCCAGCGCGCCGGCCAGCGTGAGGAACAGCAGGTTGCGCCCGGGCACGAAGGTGTTGGGCAGGCCGTCGGCCTGCATGGCGAAGGCGACCTCTTCGGTCAGCGAGGAGCCGCCGAGCTGCGCCAGCGCCGCGAGCGTGAGTACGTGGTCTTCGCCGAGGCGGGGCGCCCAGCCGGGGAAACGCTCGCGCATCTTCGCGAGGACGGTGCCGCGCACGTCGAGCTCGACGCGGTGGCGCTGCCCGTAGTCGAAGCCCAGGGTTTCGACGCGCTGGTACTTCGAGAGCGCATCGGCGAGGCAGGTGGCCGAGTCCTGGCCGCCGGAGAACAGAACGAGGGCGGTGGTGTGCAGGGGCATATCCGTCAACGGCGAGGCCGCTGTAGTCCAAAGACGCGATTTTCGCAGGCCGCGCCCGCTGGCAGCCGGGCATGACACGCCGGCGAATTCCGCCGCCTTTCTTTTTTGAAATGGGCTGAACTTTCTCGGCGGATGTGCATCGTCACCGCCGAGTCATCTGACGTCTTTAGATTTCACTCCCAGAAACGGTGCGCGTCATGCGCACCGGTCGAACAACCATCGAAGGGAGTCGCATGACCCAACGCTTCATTGCCCCAGCACTGCTGGGTTTCTCGCTGCTGCTGACCGCCTGCGGTGGCAGCGGCAACAGCAACGGCTTTTCCTTGCTGCCGCTGATCCCGCCGCCGACCACTGCGCCGCCGGCCGCGCAACCGCCCGCCGCGCAACCCCAGAAGAACGTGCTGTTCTTCCTGGGCGACGGCATGGGCATCACCACGATGACCGCCGCGCGCATCTACAAGGTCGGCGAGGACGGCGACCTGACGATGGACACGCTGCCCGAGACGGCCTTCGTCCACACCTATTCGAACGACGCCCAGGTGACCGACAGCGCCCCCTCGATGTCGGCCTACATGACCGGCGTCAAGATGAACAACGAAGTCATCTCGATGAGCCCCGAGACCAAGGCCACCGACGCCTCGGGCAAGGCCTACCACGTCAGCTTCGACAGCACCTGCCCCCCGGGCAACGGCCAGGCCGTCGAGACGCTGCTCGAGCAGAGCAAGGCCAAGGGCTATGCGACCGGCGTGGTGACCACCACCCGCATCACGCACGC
Source organism: Variovorax sp. Varisp36 (assembly GCF_047304235.1). Classification (NCBI taxonomy): domain Bacteria; kingdom Pseudomonadati; phylum Pseudomonadota; class Betaproteobacteria; order Burkholderiales; family Comamonadaceae; genus Variovorax; species Variovorax sp. Varisp36. The sequence goes on along the minus strand of NZ_JBGLYU010000041.1, from coordinate 29,356 downwards.
CACGCCCGCCGCCACCTACTCGCATGTGTGCCACCGCGACGCCGAGAACACCATCGCCGCGGCGCTGGTGCCGGGCGGCGCGGGCTACAACGGCAAGCTCGGTGACGGCGTCGACGTGTTCTTCGGCGGAGGCACCGACTACTTCACCGCCAAGGAAGACGGCGGCAAGCGCAACGACAAGCGCAACCTGATCGCCGAGCTGAAGGCTGCCAAGTACAGCTATGCCGGCAGCAAGAGCGAGTTCGACAAGCTGCCTGCAGACGGCGCCACCAAGATCGCCGGCCTGTTCACCAAGAGCCACATGGCCTACGACCTGGACCGTGACGCCACCAAGGAACCGAGCCTGGCAGAGATGACCGGCAAGGCCATCGATGCACTGGCGGCGCGCAAGAAGGGCTTCTTCCTGATGGTCGAGGGCGGCCGCATCGACCACGCGCTGCACGCCACCAACGCGCGCCGTGCGCTGCAGGACACCGGCGCCTTCGACGACGCCATCAAGCTCGCGCTCGACAAGATGCAGGCGATCGATCCGGGCCTGAAGAACACGCTGGTGGTGGTCACGGCCGACCACGACCACACGCTGCAGCTCAACGGCTATGCCGCGCGCACCGGCAAGACCGAGGCCGGCAAGCCGGGCGTGCTCGGCCTGGTGAAGGACTATGTAGACACCAGCAAGACCAGCAAGGACGTGGGCGGCAACCCCTACACCATCATCGGCTTCGGCAATGGCCCGCGCCGTCTCGCCACGCGCGGCCCGATCAGCGACGCCGAACTGGAAAGCAAGGACTACAAGCAGGAAGCCGTCGTGCCGATGGATGCGGCCAGCGACTCCGAAACCCATGGCGGCGCCGACGTGTTCCTCGGCGCTCAGGGCCTGGGCGCCGACAACTTCTCCGGCGTCATCACCAACACCGACGTGTTCGGCCTGATCAAGAAGGCGGTCGGCCTGTGAGGGGCACCCCGCACGCACCGATGAACACAACCATGCACACGACCATGAACCGCATCACCCGCAACACCCGCCTGGCCGCCGCCCTCGTCTGCGCCGCCGCCGGCACCCTGGCCGGCAGCGCCCACGCCGCCGGCGAAGCCAAGAACGTCATCTTCTTCCTCGGCGACGGCATGGGCCCCGTCACCGTGACCGCCGCGCGCATCTACAAGGGCGAGAAGCAACTGGCCGCCAAGCCCGGTTCGCTCGTGAGCCCCGAGCGCGCCAACCTCGTCATGCAGTCGCTGCCCTACGCGGCGCGCGTGAAGACCTTCTCGCTCGACGGTCAGACCACCGACAGCGCGCCCTCGATGGCGGCCTACATGACCGGTGTGAAGATGCGCAACGAGGTGATCTCGATGTCGAGTGACACCACCGCCGTCGACAGCACCGGCAAGCAATACATCAACGGCGAAGACACCACCTGCCCGTCGACCAACGGCAAGGCGGCCGACACGCTGCTCGAGCTCGCCAAGGCCAAGGGCCGCGCGGTCGGCGCCGTGTCGACCACGCGCGTCGGCCATGCCACGCCGGCCACCACCTACGCGCACATCTGCAACCGCAACGGCTACAACACCATCGCAGAGCAGAGCGTTCCGGGCCACCCGAACTACAACCCCAAGCTGCTCGACGGCGTCGACGTGCTGCTCGGCGGCGGCCAGCGCAACTACCTGCCGAAGTCGACCAATGCGCAAAGCAAGCGCACCGACAACGTGGACCTGGTGGCCGCGATGACGGCCAAGGGCTACACCTACGTCGACACCGGCACCAAGCTCAAGGCCGTCGACACGGCCGCCACGGGCAAGCTGCTGGGCCTGTTCTCGCAGAGCGAAATGGCCTACGAGCTGGACCGCGTCAAGCAGAGCCTCGACCAGCCGAGCCTGTCCGACATGACCGAGAAAGCGCTCGGCGTGCTCAGCAAGAACGACAAGGGCTTCTTCCTGATGGTCGAAGGCGGGCGCATCGACCACGCGCTGCACGGCACCAATGCCAAGCGCGCGCTGGAAGACACGCTGGCCTTCGACGCGGCCATCCAGACCGCGCTCGACTACATGAACAAGAAGGACCCGGGCCTGCAGAACACGCTGGTAGTGGTCACGGCTGACCATGACCATGCGATCGCCTTCAACGGCTACCCGAAAATCGGCAACCCGATCCTCGGCCTCGTCAACGGCTACGCCGACGGCAAGCCCTTGAAGGCGGCCGATGGCAAGCCCTACACCACGCTGGTGTTCGGCAACGGCGGCCGCCCCAATGCAACGCTCGCCAGCCAGACCAACCCCGAGGACGGCAACAGGCCGTGGATCGCACCCAAACGCGACACGGATCGCGACGACCAGACCGCGATGGACACCACGGACGACAACTTCCTGCAGGAAGTCGGCATCAACCTCGGCACGCCCGGCGCGGAAACGCACGGCGGCGGCGACGTGATGCTGTTCGCCGGCGGCGCGGGCTCGAAGAGCTTCAAGGGCACCATGGAGAACATCAAGGTGTTCAACAAGGTCAAGGAAGCGGCCGGACTGTGATCAAGCACACCCCCAGCCTTCGCGCACTTCGTGTCGCTTCGGCAACCCTCTTGCAGAGGGCGATACCTGCGGCCCGGCGAAGCCGGTTCCGCGGTATCCCTGGCATGGTGCTGATGGCCGCTCTGAGCCTTCCGCTGGCGGCCAGCGCCGCCGGCGATGCCGAGGCGCCCGACCAGAACCTGCGCATCCAGCACCACGTGATGTCGATTGGCAAGGACGGCGTGCAGCGCGACAGCCGCTATGCCGACCTGATGTTCCGCCGCGCCGGCACCGTGTGGGTCGAGCGCGAGCTGCCGCCCGTGCTGCGCGCCGACCATGACCACGAGGCCCGCGAAGGCAAGGTGCACATCGGCCACTCGCACGCCGACAACACGGCCGCGCCGCTGTGGCTGCGCCGCGATGCGGCCGGCAAGGTGCAGGTGGGCATGGTGCTGCGCGAGCAGCGCAAGGTGATCGAGGTCGACGCCGCCGACTACGGCAACGTCGGCTATGGCGGCTCGTGGGCGAATGCCTACTGGCTGGTCGATCCGGCGAGCCTGCCGCGCATGAAGCCGCTCGGCGCGGCTGGCAGGGGCGTGCAGCGCTACGAAGTGCAGCAGGGCGAGAGCACGCTGCGCATCGAGTGGGACACGGTCGGCCGCTATGCGCGCAAGATCGAGCAACGCAATGCGCACGGCACCTCGCTCAACGTGATGACCGCCTCGGCCATCGCGGCGCCGAAGACACTGCCGTGGAAGACCGCCGACGCCTACGAGCGCGGCGAGTATTCCGACTTGCTGGACTGAGCGCTAGAGAAAACGCTCGAGCAGCTTGCGCGACGCGCGGTCGAGCGTCTTCACGTCGGGAATGCGGAACTGCACGCCGTGCGCGCTCGCAATGAGCAGCGCGCCGCCTTCGAGCCGGCGGATGTCTTCCTCGGCCTTGAGCACGAAGCTGGTGTCGCCGCGGTCGGTGCTGATGGTCCAGGTGCTGGGCACGCCGAAGCTCGACACGCCGTGCAGGCGCAGCAGCGTGGGCGCGAAATCGCGTACCGCGAGTTCTTCTGCGAGCAGCACCCTGGCCTGCTCCGGCAGTTGGTCGACGCTGTCGATCCAGACCAGCTCGCGGCCTTCGCTGCCGACCAGCGACACGCCATGGCCCGGCGCGCTCAGCGGAAAGGCCCGCACGGGCGTGACGCCCACATGGCGCTCGCCCTGCGCGTCGGTCAGCACGAGGCGGCCGAAGGCGTCGCGTTCGAGTTCGAAAGATGGGGTATTGAGTTCGGTCATGCGTCGCCCGCCGGATGTGCTGCGTGGCTGATGGCCAGGGGGGCTTGCGCACTGGCGCGCTCATTGGCGGCGCCTTCGCTCGCATCGTCGTCGCCCTGGCGCAGTTGCGCCTGGTAGAGCCGCCAGTAGGCGCCCTGCTTCGCCATCAAGGTATCGTGCGGCCCGACCTCGACCACTTCGCCGCGGTCCATGACCACCAGCCGGTCGGCCTTGCGCAATGTCGACAGCCGGTGCGCGATGGCGATGGTGGTGCGGCCCTGCACGAGGTTGTCCAAGGCCTTCTGGATTTCCTTCTCGGTCTCGGTGTCCACGGCCGAGGTGGCCTCGTCGAGGATCAGGATGCGCGGATCGATCAGCAGCGCGCGCGCAATGCTGATGCGCTGGCGCTCGCCGCCCGACAGGCCCTGCCCGCGCTCGCCCACGAGCGAGTCGTAGCCGTGCGTCAGCCGCAGGATGAAGTCGTGCGCATGGGCCGCGCGGGCCGCGGCAACCACCTCTTCGCGCGTGGCGTCGGGCTTGCCGTAGGCGATGTTCTGCGCGATGGTGCCAAAGAACAGGAAGGGTTCCTGCAGCACCAGCCCTACGTGGCGCCGGTAGTCGGCCACGGCGAAGCGGCGGATGTCGGTGCCGTCGACCTTGATGGCGCCGTCGGTCACGTCGTAGAAGCGGCAGATGAGGTTGACCAGCGTGCTCTTGCCTGAGCCGCTGTGGCCCACGAGGCCGATCATCTCGCCGGGCTCGATGGTCAGGTCGAGGTCGTGGATCACGGCGCGCGAGCCATAGCGAAAGCCCAGCCCGCTCATCTCGATGCGGCCCTGCACGCGCGGTACCTCCCCCGGCTTGGCCGGAAGGCCGACAGGAACCGGCTTTGCCGGTTCGGGCACATTGCTCACGTGGTCGAGGATGTCGAAGATGCGCTTGGCGCCCGCGGCGGCCTTCTGCGTGACCGAGACGATGCGGCTCATCGAGTCGAGCCGCGTGTAGAAGCGGCCGATGTAGGCGATGAAGGCCGTGAGAACACCCACCGTGATGCTGCCGCGCGCCACCTGCCAGATGCCGAAGGCCCACACCACGAGCAGGCCGATTTCGGTGAGCAGCGACACGGTCGGCGTGAACAGCGACCACGTGCGGTTGAGCTTGTCGTTGACCTGCAGGTTGTAGGTGTTGGCGACGCGGAAGCGCTCGGCCTCGCGGCGCTCCTGCGCGAAGGCCTTGACCACGCGGATGCCGGGAATGGTGTCGGCCAGCACGTTGGTCACCTCGGACCAGACGCGGTCGATCTTCTCGAAGCCAGTGCGCAGGCGGTCGCGCACGACGTGGATCATCCAGGCGATGAAGGGCAGCGGCACCAGCGTGACCACGGCCAGCAGCGGATTGATGGAGATCAGGATGGCCGCCGTCATGACGATCATCAGCACGTCGTTGGCGAAATCGAGCGCGTGCAGCGACAGGAAGACGTTGATGCGGTCGGTTTCGGAGCCGATGCGCGCCATCAGGTCGCCGGTGCGCTTGCCGCCGAAATAGTCGAGCGGCAGGGTCAGCAGGTGCTCGTAGGTGGTGGTGCGCAGGTCGGCGCCGATGCGCTCGGACACCAGCGCCAGCAGGTAGGTGCGCGCCCAGCCCAGCGCCCAGCCGACCAGCGCCGCGATCAGCAGGCCGCCGAGGTACAGGCCCACGCGCATGGTGTCGATCTTCTGCCCGTTCTGGAACGGGATCAGGATGTCGTCCATCAGCGGGATGGTCAGGTACGGCGGCACCAGCGTGGCGGCGGTGGAGATCAGGGTGAGTACGAATCCCAGGATCAGCTGCTTGCGGTACGGGCCGGCGAAACGGCCCAGGCGCAGCAGCACCCAGGTCGATGGCGGGGTCTGGAGTTCGGCGTCGGGGGTGCCCTCTTCGCCGTCGGCAACCTCGACGGCCCCCGCTGTCTCCTTGGCGACACCGACCGTTCGCTGGCCGAACAACTTGAGCAGGCGCAGCGCCGCGACCTGTCCGGCCAGGGTGTAGCGCCAGCGGGCCAAACGGCCCGAAGGCCCCGTCAAATCGAGGGTTCCCACCCCCGAGTGGTCGGACAGGCGCAGTTCCAGGGCTGCATCGGTTAGCGGCCACTCACGCCATTCGCCGCCCGGTTCGAGCGCGATCAGCCTCTGGTCAGTCAGCGCGACTAGGCCGCAAGCGAAGCGAAGTTGGTCGTCGAGGTCAACCGACAGTATTACCAGAACGTTTTCCGCGACTGCGAGCCGGTTTTTCAGCGCGTCTGAAGCCGCCTCTGTTTCGCCCTCCCGGGTGCCGACTGGATCGTGATGTTGCATTGTGTTTCTCTGACTCTTGCCCGTCGCGGGCCGCATGGACCGCGTCATGGCGCCCTTGGTCGGGCGCCGATTCTGACCGATTGCCATGGGCGCGCCTGAAGGCGCCGTGGTGCTCGGCCAAAGCACTTCGAACGTTTGCATGACCCGTTTCGACGACATCCGCCTGCTGCGCATCAACTATTTGCGCGGTCCGAACCTCTGGACCTACCGTCCGGTACTCGAAGTCTGGCTCGACCTGGGCCAGCTGGAAGACTTCCCCTCCAACAAGATCGACGGCTTCACCGACCGCCTGACCGGCCTGCTGCCGGCGCTCATCGAGCACCACTGCGGCGTCGGCGAGCGCGGCGGCTTCATCCAGCGCCTGACCGAGGGCACGTGGTCCGGCCACGTGCTGGAGCACGTGGTCATCGAACTGCTGAACCTCGCCGGCATGCCGACCGGTTTCGGCCAGACCCGCAGCACCTCCGAGCACGGCGTCTACCGCATGGTGTTCCGCGCCCGTGACGAGCAGGTCGCCCGCGTGGCGCTGGCCGAGGGCCACCGCCTGCTGATGGCGGCCATCAACAACGACCCGTTCAGCGCCGCCGACGTACAGAAGGCCGTCGACGCGGTCAAGGCCAAGGTGGAAGACTGCTACCTCGGTCCGAGCACCGCGGCCATCGTGGCCGCCGCCACCGACCGCGGCATTCCGCACATGCGCCTGAACAGCGGCAACCTCGTGCAGCTGGGCTACGGCGCCAACCAGCAGCGCATCTGGACCGCCGAGACCGACTACACCAGCGCCATCGGCGAATCGATCGCCAGCGACAAGGAGCTGACCAAGTCCCTGCTCGCGAGCTGCGGCGTGCCGGTGCCCGAAGGCCAGGTGGTCGCCAACGCCGAAGAAGCCTGGGAAGCCGCCGAGGACATCGGCCTGCCGGTGGCCGTGAAACCTTCCGACGCCAACCACGGCCGCGGCGTGTCGCTCGAACTGACAACGCGTGAAGAAGTCATGGCCGCCTTTGCGGTCGCCGAGCCCGAGGGCAGCGACGTGATGGTCGAACGCTTCATCCGCGGCCACGAGCACCGTCTGCTGGTGGTGGGCGGCGAAGTGGTGGCGGCCGCGCGCGGCGAGATCATCACCGTGACCGGCGACGGCCAGAGCAGCGTGCGCGACCTGATCGACAAGCAGCTCAACAGCGACCCGCGCCGCGGCGCCGAGGAAGAGTTTCCGCTCGACGTGATCGTGATCGACAGCGACGCCAAGCTGCAGCTCGAACTCAAGCGCCAGGAGCTGGACGCCAACGCCGTGCCGGCCGCCGGCCGCGTGGTCACGATCCAGCGCAACGGCAACATGGCCAACGACTGCACCGACCAGGTCCACCCCGAAGTCGCGCACGCCGCCGTGCTCGCCGCGCGCGTGGTGGGCCTTGACATCGCGGGCATCGATCTCGTGGCGCAGGACATTTCCAAGCCGCTGGGCCCGCAACGCGGTGCGATCGTCGAAGTCAATGCCGGACCCGGCCTGCTGATGCACCTGAAGCCGGCCGTCGGTTCGCCGCGCCCGGTGGGCCGCGCCATCTGCGACCACCTGTTCCCCAACGACGCGCCCGGGCGCATTCCCGTGGTCGGCGTGGCCGGCTCGCGCGACACCGCCGTGCTGGCGCGCCTCGTGGCCTGGCTGATCGGCCTGGGCGGGCGCCAGACCGGCCTCGCCTGCCGCGACGGCCTGTTCCTCGAACGCCGCCGCGTCGATGCGCGCGACAGCGCAAACTGGGACGCCGGCCACCGCCTGCTCGTGAACCGCGCCGTGCAGGCCGTGGTGATCGAGAACGGCGCCGAAACCATCCTGCGCGACGGTCTCCCCTACGACCGCTGCGAAGTCGGCATCGTCACCGATCTCGACGGCTTCGAAGCCCTGGCCGACTACGACATCACCGAGAGCGACCAGATGGTGAAGGTGCTGCGCACGCAGGTCGACGTGGTGCTGTCCGAAGGCACGGCCGTGCTGAATGCGGGCGACCCGCGCGTGGCCGGCCTCGCGCCGCTGTGCGACGGCGCCGTCATCCTCTATTCGGCCGACCCGCAGGCCGCCGAACTCACGGCGCATCAGCGCGCCGGCGGCAAGGCCGTGCTGGTGCGGCAGGACCGTGTGGTGCTGGCCAACGGCAACAGCGAATCGTTCCTGCCCGGCCTCGGCCGGCTGACCGTGTGGCGCGCCACCCATGCCGGCGTGAGCCTCGAAAGCCTGCTGGCCGCCGTGGCCGCCGCCTGGGCAATGGGCATTCCGCTGAACCTGATCGGCGCCGGCGTGGAGGCCTTCGAGGCCGACCTGCAGGCGGCGCTCGCCTCGCTGCAGCTGTCGCAGACCCAGCCGCTCTCGTCGCAACACCCCCAACAGCAATTCGCATGAGAGTCACCCGCATCCGAGCCCTTCGCGGCCCCAATCTCTGGAGCCGCCACACTGCCATCGAAGCGGTGGTTGCCTGCCAAGGCGACGAGAACGCCATCAGCAAGCTGGCCGGCTTCGAAGCCCGCCTGCGCGCGCGCTTCCCGACCATCGGCGAACTGCACCCGATGGTGCTGGGTCAACCGCTGGCGCTGGCCCATGTGCTTGAGAACGCCGCCGTGGCGCTGCAGGCGCAGGCCGGCTGCGCCGTCAACTTCGGCCACACCTCGCCCACCGTGGAAGAAGGCGTCTACCAGGTCGTGTTCCAGTACAGCGAAGAAGCCGTCGGCCGCCGTGCGATCGAGTTGGCCGAGCAGCTGATCGAGGCCGCCCTGGCCGACACTGCCTTCGACGCCAACGCCGCCATCACCGAGCTGCGCGACCTCGACGAATCCGAGCGCCTGGGCCCGAGCACCGGCTCCATCGTCGATGCCGCCGTGGCGCGCGGCATTCCGTATCGCCGGCTGACCAGCGGCAGCCTGGTGCAGTTCGGCTGGGGCTCCAAGCAGCGCCGCATTCAAGCCGCTGAAGTCGACAGCACCAGCGGCGTGGCCGAATCGATCGCGCAGGACAAGGAACTGACCAAGCAGCTGCTCAACGCCGCCGGCGTGCCGGTGCCGCTGGGCCGCCCCGTGGCCAGCGCCGAAGACGGCTGGGCTGCTGCCAACGAGATCGGCCTGCCGGTCGTGGTGAAGCCGCAGGACGGCAACCAGGGCAAGGGCGTCACCGTCAACATCAACTCGCGCGAAGAACTGTTCGCGGCCTACGACTCGGCCGCCGTCTACGGCGAGGTGATGGTCGAGAAATTCCTGCCCGGCTTCGACTTCCGCCTGCTGGTGGTGGGCGACCGCCTCGTGGCCGCCGCGCGGCGCGATCCGCCACAGGTGATCGGCGACGGCAGCGCCACGGTGCGCCAGCTGGTCGACACCGTGAACCTCGACCCGCGCCGCGGCGAGGGCCACGCCACTTCGCTCACGAAGATTCGCCTCGACGACATCGCCATCGGCCGGCTCGAGGCCCAGGGCCTCACGCCCGACAGCGTGCCCGCGCGCGGCCAGCGCGTGGTGCTGCGCAACAACGCGAACCTGTCGACCGGCGGCACCGCCACCGACGTGACCGACACGGTGCACCCCGAAGTCGCGGCGCGCGCCGTCGATGCGGCGCAGATGGTCGGCCTGCACATCTGCGGCGTCGACATGGTCTGCGAGAACGTGCTGCGCCCGCTCGAGGAACAGCACGGCGGCGTGGTCGAGGTGAATGCCGCGCCCGGCCTGCGCATGCACATCTCGCCCTCGTTCGGCCGCGGCCGCGCGGTCGGCGAAGCGGTGATGGACACCCTGTACGCCCACGGCGACGACGGCCGCATTCCCGTGGTCGCCGTCACCGGCACCAACGGCAAGACCACCACGGCGCGCCTCATCAACCACCTGCTCGCATCGAGCGGCCTGCGCACCGGCATGACCAACACCGACGGCGTGTACGTCGACGGCCGCCAGACCGACAGTGGCGACTGCAGCGGCCCGAAGAGCGCGCGCAACGTGCTGATGCACCCCGATGTCGACGCGGCCGTGTTCGAAGTGGCGCGCGGCGGCGTGCTGCGCGAAGGCCTCGGCTTCGACCGCTGCCAGGTGGCAGTGGTCACCAACATCGGCAGCGGCGACCATCTGGGCCTGAACTACATCACCACCGTCGAAGACCTCGCGGTGTTGAAGCGCGTGATCGTGCGCAATGTGGCCGCCGACGGCTACGCGGTGCTCAACGCGGCCGACGTGAACGTCGCCGCCATGGCGGCCGGCTGCCCCGGCCACGTGATCTTCTTCACCGCCGACCGCATGCACCCGGTGATGGCCACGCACCGCGCGCAGGGCAAGCGCACCGTGTACGTCGACCAGGACACGCTGGTCGCGGCCGAAGGCTCGTGGCGCGAGCGCATTGCGCTGCGCGACGTGCCCATCACGCGCGGCGGCACCATCGGCTTCCAGGTCGACAACGTGATGGCCGCCGTGGCCGCGGCCTGGGCCGTGGGCCTCGACTGGGACACCATCCGCAGCGGCCTCGCGAGCTTCATGAACGACGCGGCCGGCGTGCCGGGGCGCTTCAACGTCATGGACTACCGCGGCGCCACCGTGATCGCCGACTACGGCCACAACACCGACGCCATGCGCGCACTGGTGTCGGCGGTGGACACGATGCCGGCGAAGAAGCGCTCGGTGGTGATCAGCGGCGCGGGCGACCGGCGCGACTCGGACATCCGCGACCAGACGGCCATCCTCGGCGAAGCCTTCGACGACGTGATCCTTTATCAGGATGCTGCACAGCGCGGCCGCGCCGACGGCGAAGTGATGGCACTGCTGCGCCAGGGCCTGCAGGGTGCGGCCCGCACCCGCCAGATCGACGAGATCCGCGGCGAGTTCGTCGCGATCGACGCCGCGCTGGCCCGCCTGCAGCCGGGCGACCTGTCCCTGATCCTCGTGGACCAGGTCGAGGAAGCGCTCGCTCACCTGGCACAGCGCATCGCAGCGGGCTGAAGCCCCGCTTGCCGGACACGTCCCACATGCAGGGGCGCGTCCGGCCCGGTCGGCGGGCGCGGCTGTCCCACAGACCCGCAGCCCCCGGCCACGCCAGACTAAGGCTCCTGTCACGCACCTCATTACAGGGAGGGCGTGCTTTCACCAAGGAGCCCGCATGACAACAACAGTTCGTTCCATCCTGTCCGCAGCGGCATGCCTCGCCGCCAGCGGCTTCATGGCCTTCGGCGCACAGACCGCCGGCGCGCAGGCGCCGGGGTCTGACGCCCGCATGCAGAAGGAACGCGCCACCTGCGACGGTGTACAGCAGGACCGCGCCGCCTGCCTGCGCGAAGCCGGCGCGGCCCGCCAGGAAGCGAGCCGCGGCGGCCTCACCAGTCCGAGCCCGGCCCGGGAGCAGGTCAACGCCCTCGCCCGCTGCGGCGAACTGCCGGCCGCCGAGCGGCCCGACTGCGAAGCCCGCATCGAGGGCGGCGCACGCACCACCACCGACGGCAGCGTGATGGGCGGCGGCGTGATCCGCGAAACCGTGACGCCGCTGGCGCCACAGACCATGCCGGCACGCTGAAGGAACCCGCCCTCCTCGGGCGCTTCCAATATTTCCCAGGTTTTCAAGCTCGCTTCAAGGAGCCATCCATGAAAAGCACCACTCGCTCAATCATCTTCACCATGCTCGCCGCCGGCGGGCTTGCAGCCGGCAGCATCGCCTCGGCAGCGTCGCCGCGCGGCGCAGCAGCCTCGGGCACCTACCAGCAGGAACTGGCTGTCTGCGGCCACAACGAGCAGGACCGCGCCGCCTGCATCCGCGAAGCCGGCGCAGCGCGCCTGGAAGCCGCGCGCGGGGGCCTGACCAGCGCACCCGACTACCGCGCCAATGCGCTCGCCCGCTGCGGCCTGCAGCAGCAGCCAGACGACCGCGCCGCCTGCGAGGCCCGCGTGCTCGGCAGCAGCGGCAACAGCACGGCCAGCGTCGACGGCAGCGTGATGGGTGGGGGCGTGATCCGCGAATCGGTCACCACCATCGTGATGCCCGCACCGGCGATGGCGCCGGAACCGACGCCGATGCCGGCCCCGATGCCCGAGCCGATGCCCATGCCCCGGCCGATGCCCGCGCCCCTGCGCTGAGCGTCTTCGCTGAAGAAGCATCGCCAGGCGCTGCCGGCGGCTGGCGATGCCCTTACTGTCACAGTACTGTCATAAAAGGCGCAGGCCTGCTAGCTATAGTTCTCGGTCCCTGCCTACCGAGGAATCCTTTCCCATGAATGCCATCAAGGTCGCTCGCCGATTCATCGAAACGGACCCGGCCAACGAATCGGCCAAGATCCTGGCCCAGCTCGTGTTGGCTCTCGAGTCCGAACGCAGCTTCGAGTTGGTCACGCTCTACAACCTCGACTACAAGAGCTTCGAGCTCGCGATGGACATCCTGAAGGAATGGCGGCTCGACCGCTACTACGCCAGCAAGTCCAAGCTGTTCGACCTGTCGCTGCAAGTCACCGAACTCGAGAAAAGCTGAAGTCCGCGGGGGCACCCCCGCATGTTCAGACCAGCATCCCGCCCGACACCTCGATGCGCTGGGCATTCACCCAGCGACTCCCCTCCCCGAGCAAGCCCGCGACCATCGCGTCGAAGTTCGTGTGCAAGCCTACGCGCGCAGCACCGCATCGTGCACTTCGCACAGACCCTCTCGCCGAACGACGCGGGTCGGGAAGACTTCGACGCCGACCAGGGCCGCTACCGGATGCAGCCGATGCGCTCCATCGTCACGGTGAACGGCACCGACGCCTACAACGCCGCGGCGGTCGCGGGCCTCGGGCTGATCCAGGCGCCGATCGGCGGCCTCCTGCCGTGCTTTGCGGCCGGCTCGCTCGTGCAGGTGATGCCGGCGTTCACCGCCCGCGCGATGACCGAGATCCTCGCGCCCTACTTCGCCCGGGACGGCGAACCGGCTATCTCCCCCAGCGCAGCACCAGCGGATCGAGCCGCTTCGCCGTCTCGATCAGGCCGGCGCGCGTCGCGGGGTGCATCGCGGGCAGCGGATGCCGCGGCGCCTCGCAAGCGATCACGCCGCCCTCCTTCATGAGCGACTTGCAGGCCAGGAGGCCCGCCTGCCGGTTCTCGTAGTTGATGAGCGGCAGCCACTGCTGGTACAGCGCGAAGGCCTTGTCGCGGTCGCCCGAACGGTGCGCCTCGATGATCGGGCGAATGCCGTCCGGATAGCCGCCGCCGGTCATGGAGCCGGTCGCGCCGGCATCGAGGTCGGGCATCAGCGTGATGGCCTCTTCGCCGTCCCACGGGCCTTCGATGGCCTCGCCGCCCAGGCGGATCAGCTCGCGCAGCTTGGCGGCCGCACCGGCCGTCTCGATCTTGAAATACGCGACCTGCTCGATCTCCTTCGCCATGCGCGCGAGGAACGGCGCCGACAGCACTGTGCCGCTGGCCGGCGCATCCTGGATCATGATCGGGATGTCCACCGCATCGGACAGGCGTGCGTAGAACTCGAAGATCTGCGGCTCGGGCACGCGGAAGGTCGCGCCGTGGTAGGGCGGCATCACCATCAGCATGGCCGCGCCCATGTCCTGCGCGCGGCGGCTGCGCTCGGCGCACACCTTGGTGCTGTAGTGCGTGGTGGTCACGATGACCGGCACGCGGCCCTTCACGTGTTCGAGCATGGTGCGCGTGAGCACCTCGCGCTCCTCGTCGGACAGCACGAACTGCTCCGAGAAATTGGCAAGGATGCACAGGCCGTCCGAGCCCGCGTCGATCATGAAATCGACGCAGCGCTTCTGGCTCTCCAGGTCGAGTTCGCCCTGTTCGGTGAAGGTGGTAGGCACCACCGGGAAGATGCCGCGGTATCTGGGGGTCATGATGTTTCGTTGCTTGCGTGGGTTCAATGCGAATGGCGCGGCACGGCCGAGCCGCGGCAGCCGACGAGAAAGTCGAAGTCGCAGCCTTCGTCGGCCTGCAGCACGTGGTTGACGTAGAGCTTCTGGTAGCCGCCGCCGCGCGTGCTCATCGGTTGTGCATCCGAAGAAGACAGCGAAGCGAGGCGCGCCGCCAGTTCCTCATCGCTGATGTCGAGGTGCAATCGCCCCGCATCGCAGTCGAGCTCGATCCAGTCGCCGTCGCGCACCGCCGCCAGCGGCCCGCCGTCGGCCGCCTCGGGCGCGACGTGCAGCACCACCGTGCCGTAGGCCGTGCCGCTCATGCGCGCATCGGAGATGCGCACCATGTCCTTCACGCCCTGGCGCAGCAGCTTGGGCGGCAACCCCATGTTGCCGACCTCGGCCATGCCGGGGTAGCCCTTGGGACCGCAGTTCTTCAGCACCATCACGCAGCTTGCGTCGATGTCGAGGTCTTCATCGACGATGCGTGCCTTGTAGTGCTCCAGGTTCTCGAACACCACCGCGCGCCCACGGTGCTTCAGCAGCTCCGGCGATGCGGCAGAGGGCTTGAGCACCGCGCCGCGCGGCGACAGGTTGCCGCGCAGGATGCGGATGCCGCCATCGGCGATCAGCGGCTTGTCGAGCGGGCGGATCACCTCGTCGTCGAGGCTGGGCGCATCGCGCACGTTGTCCCAGATCGACTGGCCGTTGACGGTGAGCGCAGCGGGGTGCGGCAACAGACCGTTCTCGCCGAGCCGGCGCAGCACGGCGGGCAGGCCGCCGGCGTAGTAGAACTCTTCCATCAGGAAGCGCCCCGAAGGCATCAGGTCGACGATGGTCGGCGTATTGCTGCCGATGCGCGTCCAGTCCTCCAGCTCCAGCTCGACGCCGATGCGCCCCGCGATCGCCTTCAGGTGGATCACTGCATTGGTCGATCCGCCGATGGCCGCGTTCACGCGAATGGCGTTCTCGAAGGCCTCGCGCGTGAGGATCTTCGACAGCGTGAGCCCCTCCTTCGCCATCTCCACCGCGCGCATGCCCGACATCTGCGCGAGCACGTAGCGCCGCGCATCGACCGCCGGAATCGCCGCGTTGTGCGGCAGCGAGGTACCGAGCGCCTCGGCCATGCAGGCCATCGTCGAGGCCGTGCCCATCGTGTTGCAGGTGCCCGCCGAGCGCGACATGCCGCCCTCGGCCGAGAGGAACTGGTGCAGGTTGATCTCGCCCGCCTTCAGCGACTCGTGCAGCTGCCACACGGCCGTGCCCGAACCGATGTTCTTGCCCTCGAGCTTGCCGTTGAGCATCGGCCCGCCCGTGACCACGATGGCAGGGATGTCGCAGCTCGCCGCACCCATCAGCAGCGCGGGCGTGGTCTTGTCGCAGCCCGTGAGCAGCACCACCGCGTCGACGGGGTTGCCACGGATGGCTTCTTCGACGTCCATGCTCGCGAGGTTGCGCGTGAGCATCGCGGTGGGCCGCAGGTTCGACTCGCCGTTGGAGAAAACAGGGAATTCCACCGGAAAGCCGCCCGCCTCCGAGATGCCGCGCTTCACGTGCTCGGCGATCTTGCGGAAGTGCGCGTTGCACGGCGTGAGTTCCGACCAGGTGTTGCAGATGCCGATGATCGGGCGGCCATCGAACTCATGGTCCGGGATGCCTTGGTTCTTCATCCAGCTGCGGTACATGAAGCCGTTCTTGTCGGCGGAGCCGAACCATTCGGTCGAGCGCAGTTTTTTTGTCATTGAGTCAGCGGCGCGGAGTGCGCGAGGTGAAAAAGCGTTGCAACAAACAGAAAACGAACAGCAGCGCGCCGACCACGATGCGGGTCCACCACGAGCTCAGCGTGCCGTCGAATGAAATGAGGGTCTGGATGATCCCGAGCATCAGCACGCCGAACAGCGTGCCCGCCACATAGCCCACGCCGCCCGTGAGCAGCGTGCCGCCGATCACCACCGCCGCGATGGCGTCCAGCTCCAGCCCGATGGCATGCAGCCCGTAGCCCGAGAGCATGTAGAAGGTGAAGATCACGCCCGCCAGTGCCGAGCAGAAGCCCGAGAGCGTGTACACGCCGACCAGCGTGCGGCGTACCGGCAGGCCCATCAGCATCGCCGAGTTCTCGCTGCCGCCGATGGCGTACACCGCGCGGCCGAAGGGCGTGCAATGCGCGATGAAGATCGCCGCCAGCAGCACCACGACGGCGATCACCGCGCTGATCGACACCGAAGCCTCGCCCCAGATCGGAATGCGGATCTGCGAGACCTCCGAGTAGAACTCGTTGGTGATGCTGATCGAGTCGATGCTGATCAGGTAGCACAGCCCCCGCGCCAGGAACATGCCGGCCAGCGTGACGATGAAAGGCTGCAGCCGGAAGCGCTCGATGAGCAGCCCCATGAACGCACCGAAAGCCGTGCCCATCGCCAATACCAGCGGAATCACGATGCCGGGGCTCCAGCCGTGCTTCTCGACCAGCGAGGCCGAGACCATGGTGGTCAGCGCGATCACCGAGCCCACCGACAGATCGATGCCGCCCGAAAGGATCACGAAGGTCATGCCCACGGCCACGACGATCAGGAAGGCGTTGTCGATCAGCAGGTTGAGGAACACCTGCGCCGAGAAGAAGCCATCGTAGAAAACAGAACCCAGCGTAGCCACCAGCACGAACAGCGAAATCGTCGCCGCCAACGGCAGGTACTTTGGATTGAGCCCTCCCCTCTTGCCGCCTCTCCCGCTTGCGGGAGAGGGCTGGGGTGAGGGTCCCGTATCGATCACCGCGCTCATGCCCGCCCCTCTTCATGCACCGGCCGCTGCGCCAGCGCCCGCACTTGCGACCTGAACTCCGGCGACTGCAGCAGCATCACGGCAAACACCACGCCCGCCTTCACGACAAGGTTGATCTCCGGCGGCACCCCCAGCGAATAGATCGCATAGGTCAGCGTCTGGATGATCAGCGCTCCGATCACGCTGCCCACGAGGCTGAAGCGCCCGCCGGTCAGCGCCGTGCCACCCAGCGTCACCGCCAGGATCGCGTCGAGCTCGATGAGCTGCCCCGCGTTGTTGCCGTCCGCGCTCTTCACGTTGGAGCTGATGAGCAAGCCCGCCACACCCGCGCAGGCACCGCAGAACGCATACGCACCGACGATCAGCCGCCGCGCCTGCACGCCCGCCACGCGCGCCGCCGTCGGGTTGATCCCCACTGCCTGGATGAACAGGCCCAGCGCCGTGCGCGTGATCGCCAGGTACAGCAGCACGAACACCGCCGCCACGATGAACAGCGAGAACGGCAGCCCGAGAAGGTAGCCGCTGCCGAGGAAGAAGAAGGGCTTGTAGTAGATCGTGATGATCTGCCCGTCGGCAATGAGCTGCGCGATGCCTCGCCCCGCCACCATGAGGATCAGCGTCGCGATGATCGGCTGCATGCCGACCTTGGCGACCAGCAGCCCGTTCCACAGCCCGCACAGCAATGCGATGCCGATGGCCGCGAGGATGGCGAGCGGCATCGGGAAGCGGCTCACGTCATTGGCCACCGAGCCACCGATCATCCAGGCCGCGAGCGCCGCCGCGATGGCCACCACCGCGCCCACCGAGATGTCGATGCCGCGCGTCGCGATCACGAGCGTCATGCCCAGCGACACGAGCACCAGAGGCGCCGCGCGGTTCAGGATGTCGATCAGGCTGCCGTAGAGATGGCCTTCGCGCCATTCGAGATGCAGGAAGCTGGTGTTGAAGGCGATGTTCACCGCGAGCAGCAGGAACAATGTGACGAGAGGCCAGGCGAGGCGGTGGCTCATGAAGGATGAAAGGCGGTTCATGTCAAAGCGCTTCTTTGATGCGGGAGATACCGCGGAACCGGCTTTGCCGGGCCGCTGGTGTCGCCCCCGGAAGGGGGTTGGCGAAGCGACACGAAGTGCGCGAAGACTGGGGGAGAGTCATGTTGTCGCTGCAATCATTTCGTAGACTTCGTCCTCGCTCGAGCCACCGGGCAGCTCGCCCACCTTCTGCCGATCCCGCAGCACCACGATGCGGTGCGCCACGCGCACCACCTCGCTCATTTCCGAGGAGATGAAGATCACCGCCATGCCCGCCTTCGCGAGCCGCAGGATCTCTTCCATGATCTCCTGCTTGGCCGCCACGTCGATGCCGCGCGTGGGCTCGTCGAGGATCAGCAGGCGCGGCTCGGTCGCGAGCCAGCGCGCGATCATGGCCTTCTGCTGGTTGCCGCCCGACAGCAGCCCGATGGGCGTTTCGACGCTCGCGGCCTTGATGCCGAGCGACTTCACGAAGCGCTCGGCCATCTCGGTCTGCTCGGCATGCGACAGGAAGCGCCGAGTGCCCAGGCGCGCCTGCAGCGCCAGCGCGATGTTCTCGCGCACCGACAGCTCGGCAACGATGCCATCGGTCTTGCGTTCTTCGGGACACAGCGCAAGACCTTCGCGAATGGCATCGGCCGGGTTCGAGAAGCTCATGGTGCGGCCATCGACCTTGAGCACGCCGCGGTCCGGCAACTCCAGCCCGAACAGCAGCCGTGCGAGTTCCGTGCGGCCCGCGCCCAGCAGGCCCGCGATGCCGACGACTTCGCCGGCACGCACACGCAAATCCGTCGCCTGCAGCTGGCCCGCCTGCCCCAATCCTTCGGCTTGCAGCAATGCGGGTGCGGCCTCATCGAACGAAGGCAAGGCAGCGGGACGCGCCGACTGCGCCGCCAGCTCACGCCCGAGCATCGCTGCGATCAACGCCTGCGGCCCCAGGTCTGCGGCACGCCACTCGCCGATCCAGCTGCCGTTGCGCAGCACCGTGATGCGGTCCGACACCGCATACATCTGGTTGAAAAAGTGCGTCACGAAGACGATGGCCAGCCCTTCGCCGCGCAGGCGCCGCAGCACCTCGAACAGCTTTTCCACCTCGTCGTCGTCCAGGCTCGACGTCGGCTCGTCGAGGATCAGCACCTTCGACGACACGCCCAGCGCACGCGCAATCGCCACCATCTGCTGCACCGCAACCGAGTAGCCCGACAGCAGCCGCGTCACGTCGATGTCGAGCCCGATGCGCCCCAGCAGCTCTTCGGCGCGGCGGTTCACCGCGGCCCAGTCGATGCGAAAGCCCTGCGCCGCGCCGCAACGCGGATAGCGCCCCGCGAACACGTTCTCCGCCACCGACAGGTTCGGGCACAGGTTCACCTCCTGGTAGACCGTGCTGATGCCCAGCTTCTGCGCGTCGAGCGGCGAGTGCGGCTGGATCGGCTGGCCGTCGAGGAACATCTCGCCGCCGCTCGACGGCAGCACGCCCGTCAGCACCTTGATCAGCGTCGACTTGCCCGCGCCGTTCTGACCCATCAGCGCATGGATCTCGCCCGAGTACAGGTTGAGCCGTACGTCGCGCAGTACCTGGATGCTGCCGAACTGCTTGTGGATGCCCCGAAGCTCGAGCACGGGGCTGAGGCTGCCGTCTGTCATGCGCGGCTACTTGTTCTTGTTGTAGACGTCGATGAACACCGCGGCCAGCAGCACCAGGCCCTTGATGACCTGCTGGTAGTCGATGCCGATGCCCAGGATCGACATGCCGTTGTTCATCACGCCCATGATGAAGGCGCCGATCACCGCGCCCATCACGCGGCCCACGCCGCCCGAGGCAGAGGCGCCGCCGATGAAGCAGGCCGCGATCACGTCGAGCTCGAAGCCCAGGCCGGCCTTCGGCGTCGCGGTATTGAGCCGCGCCGCGAACACCAGCCCGGCCAGCGCCGCCAGCGCGCCCATGTTCACGAAGGTGAGGAAGGCGAGCCGCTGCGTCTTCACGCCCGACAGCCGCGCCGCCTTCTCGTTGCCGCCCAGCGCATAGATTCGCCGGCCGACGGTGGTGCGGTTGGTGACGAAGTCGTACACCACGATCAGCACCGCCATCACGATCAGCACGTTGGGCAGGCCCTTGTAGGTCGACAGCAGGTAGCTGAAGAACAGGATGATGGCCGCGAAGAACAGGTTCTTCACGAGGAAGAAGGCGTAGGGCTCCTGCTCCATGCCGTGCGCCGCCAGCTTGGCGCGCCCGCGCAGCTTGAAGAACACCAGCGCCGCGGCGGCCAGCGCGCCCACGACCAGCGAGGTGGTGCGCAATGCGTCGCCGCCCAGCGGATCGGGAATGAAGCCCGAGCTGAGCCGCTGGAATTCCACCGGGAACGGGCCCACCGATTGCCCCGCCAGCAGCGCCAGCGTGAGCCCCTTGAACACCAGCATGCCCGCGAGCGTGACGATGAACGACGGGATCTTGCGGAACGCGACGAACCAGCCCTGCGCGGCGCCGATGACGGCGCCCGCGAGGATGCTCACGATCGCCGTCGGCACGAAGTGCCATTCGTACTCGACCATCAGCACCGCTGCAAGCGCCCCGATGAAGCCGCAGACCGAGCCCACCGACAGGTCGATGTGCCCCGCCACGATCACCAGCAGCATGCCCAGCGCCATGATGACCACGTAGCTGTTCTGCAGCAGCAGGTTGGTGAGGTTCAGCGGCCGCAGCAGCGTGCCGTCGGTCAGCACCTGGAACAGCACCATGATCGCGACCAGCGAGATCAGCATGCCGTATTCGCGCAGGTTGTTCTTCAGGAAGCCGACATGCAGCTTCGGCGCCTCGGAGGCGGGAACGGCGGCCTTCACCGCGTTGACTTCAGGCTGCGACATGGATCGAACTCCCCGAGCTCACGATGGCATGCATGATGCGTTCCTGCGAGGCCTCGGCCACTGGAAATTCGGCGACGAAGCGCCCCTCGTTCATTACGTAGATGCGGTCGCACATGCCGAGCAGTTCCGGCAGTTCCGAAGAAATCATGAGAATGCCTTTGCCCTCGCTCGCAAGCTGGTCGATGATGGTGTAGATCTCGTACTTGGCGCCCACGTCGATACCGCGCGTGGGCTCGTCGAGGATCAGCAGTTCCGGCTTGGTGAAGAGCCACTTGCTCAACACCACCTTCTGCTGGTTGCCTCCCGACAGATTGACCACCAGCTGCTCGATGCCCGAGCAGCGGATGTTGAGTGCCTTGCGGTATTCGTTGGCCACCTTGAATTCGCGCCCGTTGTCGATGACCGACGAATCGGCGATCGCATCGAGGTTGGCCAGGCTGATGTTCTTGCGGATGTCTTCCTCCAGCACCAGCCCCAGGCCCTTGCGGTCCTCGGTGACGTAGGCGATGCCGTGGTCGATGGCCTTGCGCACCGTGCCCACGTCCACGGGCTTGCCGTGCATGAGCACGGAGCCGCTGATGCGCTGGCCGTAGGACTTGCCGAAGACGCTCATGGCGAGCTCGGTGCGCCCCGCGCCCATGAGGCCCGCGATGCCGACGATCTCGCCCTTGCGCACGTTCAGGTTCACGCCCTTGATCTGTTCGCGGTCGGCGTGCAGCGCATGGTGCACGCGCCAGTCGCGCACCTCGAACACGGTCTCGCCGATCTTCGGATGGCGCTGCGGATAGCGGTGCGCCATGTCGCGCCCCACCATGCCGCGGATGATGCGGTCCTCGCTGATCGGCTGGCCGCGGCAGTCCATGGTCTCGACCGTCGCGCCGTCGCGCAGCACGGTGACCGAATCGGCCACCTTGGAAATCTCGTTGAGCTTGTGCGAGATGAGGATCGACGCGATGCCCTGGCGCTTGAGCTCCAGCAGCAGCATCAGCAACGCATCGCTGTCGTTCTCGTTCAGGCTCGCGGTCGGCTCGTCGAGGATCAGGAGCTTGACCTCCTTGGCCAGCGCCTTGGCGATTTCCACCAGCTGCTGCTTGCCGACACCGAGGTCGGTCACGAGCGTGGTGGGCAACTCCTTGAGGCCCACCTTGGCAAGCAGCTCTCGCGTCTTCGCATAGGCGGCGAACCAGTCGATCACGCCGCCGTTCGCAATCTCGTTGCCGAGGAAGATGTTCTCGGCAATCGAGAGCAGCGGCACCAGCGCGAGCTCCTGGTGGATGATGATGATCCCGAGCTTCTCGCTGTCGGCGATGCCCTTGAAGCGGCGAAGCTCGCCCTCGAAATGGATCTCGCCGGTGTACGAGTCGCACGGGTAGACGCCGCTCAGCACTTTCATGAGCGTCGACTTGCCCGCGCCGTTCTCGCCGACCACCGCGTGGATCTCCCCCGCGCGCACGGCGAGGTTGACGTTGCTGAGGGCTTTCACCCCCGGAAACGTCTTGGTGATCCCGCGCATTTCGAGGATCGTGCGTTCGCCTTGACTCACTTGACTTGGCTTTCCTTGTAGTAGCCGCTGTCGACCAGCACCTGCTTCCAGTTCGACGCGTCCACGCTCACCGGCTTCAGCAGGTACGAGGGCACGACCTTGATGCCGTTGTTGTAGGTCTTGGTGTCGTTCACCTCGGGCTGCTTGCCAGAGAGCATGGCGTCCGCCATGGCCACCGTCACCTTGGCCAGCTCGCGCGTGTCCTTGAACACGGTCGAGGTCTGCTCCTTGCGCAGGATCGACTTGATCGAAGGCACCTCGGCGTCCTGCCCCGACACCACCGGCATCGGCTGCGAGCCCGAGCCGTAGCCCACGCCCTTGAGCGACGAGAGGATGCCGATGGACAGGCCGTCGTACGGCGACAGCACCGCGTCGACGCGGTCCTTGGTGTAGAAGGCCGACAGCAGGTTGTCCATGCGCGCCTGCGCCACCGCGCCGTCCCAGCGCAGCGTGCCGACCTTGTCCATGCCCATCTGCTTGCTGCGCACCACGAGCTTGCCGCTCTTGATGTACGGGTCGAGCACCGACATCGCGCCGTTGTAGAAGAAGAAGGCGTTGTTATCGTCCGGCGAGCCGCCGAACAGCTCGATGTTGAACGGGCCCTTGCCGCTTTTCAGGTCGAGCGCCTTCTCGATCGACTGCGCCTGCAGCACGCCAACCTGGAAGTTGTCGAAGGTGGCGTAATAGTCGACGTTCTTCGAGCCCTTGATGAGCCGGTCGTACGCGATGACCTTCACGCCCTTGTCGGCCGCCTTTTGCAGCACGTCGGACAGCGTGGTGCCGTCGATGGCCGCGATGACCAGCACCTTCGAGCCCTTGGTCACCATGTTCTCGATCTGCGCGAGCTGGTTGGGGATGTCGTCGTCGGCGTACTGCAGGTCGGTCTTGTAGCCCTTGTCCTTGAAGTACTTGACCATGTTGGCGCCATCGGCGATCCAGCGGGCCGACGACTTGGTGGGCATCGAGATCGCGATCAGGCCCTTGTCCTGCGCATTGGCCAGCGGCGTGAAGCCGACGATGGCGAATGCGATGCCCGCGAGCGATGCTTTGAGGAATTTGCGTTTCATGGCTGTGGGCTCTCAGTACTTGCGATTGGGAAACTCTTTGGCAGCGACTTCCATCGGGAAGATGCTTTCTTCGGTCACGATGCGCTTGGGCAGCGTCTTGCCTGCCTTGATGTCTTTCACGGCGCTCATCAGTTGCGGGCCGAGCAGCGGGCTGCATTCGACCGACACATTGAGCTTGCCCGCGATCATCGCTTCGAACGCCCCCTTCACGCCGTCGATGGAGATGATGGTGATGTCCTTCGCGGGCTTCAGGCCGGCCTCTTCGATGGCCTGGATCGCACCGATGGCCATGTCGTCGTTGTGCGCGAAGAGCACGTTGATCTTCTTGCCCTCGGCCTTCAGGAAAGCTTCCATCACCTCCTTGCCCTTGGCGCGCGTGAAGTCGCCGGTCTGCGAGCGGATGATCTTGAACTTCGGGTCGGCCTTGATGATTTCCTCGAAGCCCTTCTTGCGGTCGATGGCCGGCGCCGAACCCACGGTGCCCTGCAGCTCGACGATGTTCACGTCGCCCTTCTGGTCCTTCATCTTCTCGACCAGCCAGCGGCCGGCCTTGCGGCCTTCTTCGGTGAAGTCCGAGCCCATGAAGGTCACGTAGAGCGAGTCGTCCTTGGTGTTGACGGAGCGGTCGGTCAGCACCACCGGGATCTTGGCGGCCTTGGCTTCGCGCAGCACGGTTTCCCAGCCCGACTCGACCACGGGCGAGAACGCGATCACGTCGACCTTCTGCGCGATGTACGAGCGGATGGCCTTGATCTGATTTTCCTGCTTCTGCTGCGCATCGGAGAACTTGAGCTCGATGCCGGCGTCCTTCGCGGACGACTTGATCGACTCGGTGTTGGCAGTGCGCCATTCGCTCTCGGCGCCCACCTGCGCGAAGCCGAGCACGAGTTTTTTCTGCGCGAGCGCAGAAACGGGCAGCAGCCCGCCGAGGGCGGCGGCGGCCAGTGCAGTGTTGAGCGTGCGGCGATTCATCGTCATGGGATGTCTCCTTCTGTTGACTTGCTTGTTGAGAACGGTTTTTTGTGGCTCAGGCCAGCATGTAGCCGGTCTTCACCGTCGTGTAGAACTCCGCGGCGTGGCGCCCTTGTTCGCGCGGCCCGTAGCCCGACCCCTTGCGGCCGCCGAAGGGCACGTGGAAATCCACCCCTGCGGTCGGCAGATTGACCATCGTCATGCCGACCACGGCATGGCGCCTGAAATGCATCGCGTGCTTCAGCGAATTGGTGCAGATGCCCGCGCACAGGCCGAAGGGCGTGTCGTTGCACAGCGCGAGTGCTTCATCGTAGTTGTCGGCGCGCAGCACGCAGGCCAGCGGGCCGAAGATTTCCTCGCGCGCGATGCGGTGCGCCGGCTTGGCCAGGAACAGCGCGGGGCTCATGTAGTGGCCGGCGGTGGCGCGTTCGAGCGCTTCGCCACCCCACACGTGCTCGGCGCCCTCTTCGCGCGCCACCTCGACCCAGGCGAGGTTCTGCGCGAGGCGCTCCTCGTCGGCCACCGGGCCGATGTCGACGCCGCGCTCCAGCGCATGGCCGATCTTCAGCGTCTTGAGCCGCTGGCGCAGCCTGGCCACGAAGGCGTCGTGCACCGCTGCCTCGACGATGAGCCGGCTCGACGCGGTGCAGCGCTGGCCGGCGGAAAAATAGGCGCCCTGCACCGCGCAGTCGACGGCGCGGTCGAGGTCGGCATCGGCCAGCACCACCAGCGCGTTCTTGCCGCCGGTCTCGAGCTGCACCTTGGCTCGGCGCGAAGCTGCCGCCTGCAGGATGCGCTCGCCGTTGGCCATCGAGCCTGTGAAGCTCAGCGCATCGACCAGCGCGCTGTCGACCAGCGCCTGCCCCACTTCGCGGCCGCTGCCCATCACGAGGTTGAAGGCGCCGGCCGGCAAGGCGGCGCGGCTGATGATCTCGGCCAGCGCCCAGCCGCAGGCCGGCACCAGTTCGGCCGGCTTGAACACCACGCTGTTGCCGTGGGCCAGCGCGGGCGCGATCTTCCATGCCGGGATGACGAACGGCGAGTTCCACGGCGTGATGAGCCCGACCACGCCGACCGGCTCGCGCGTGACGTCGACCTGCACGCCCGCGCGTACCGAGGCGACGTTCTCGCCGCCGCCGCCACGCAGGGCCTCGCCCGCGAAGAACTTGAAGATCTGGCCCGCCCGCGCCACTTCGGCCACCGCCTCGGGCAGGGTCTTGCCCACCTCGCGCGCCAGCAGCAGGCCCAGGTCGTCCTTGCGTGCGAGCAGTTCTGCGCCGATGCGGTCGAGCACGTCGGCGCGCCGCTGCGGCGTGCTGTGGCTCCAATGGGGAAAGGCCTCGGTGGCCGCGCGGATGGCGGCCTCGGCCTGGCGGCGATCGGCGCGTGCGTACTCGGCCACCACTTCGCTGGTGTCCGAGGGATTGGCGCTCACACCCGTGGTCGCGCTGGTTTCCCAGCGGCCATTGATGTACTGCCGCACGTTCTGATGGAGCTCGCCGTGAATCACCGGGCGGGGGCCTTGTCTCTGTAGTTCTGGATGTGCGGCGAGTCTAGAAACAAAAATGATATCAATCCAATTGTTTTTTAAGCAAAATGGATATCGATCATTGGATTCTGGAAAACCCGATCAGTCCTTCGTTTCAAGTCAAAGAGACATGACCAACTACAACCACTGGTTCATCCGCGCCCGCCTCAAGACCCGGCAGCTCTTGCTGCTCGTGGCCCTGGCCGAGGAAGGCAACATCCACCGCGCGGCGCAGGTGCTCAACATGACGCAGCCCGCCGCCTCCAAGCTGCTGAAGGACCTGGAAGACGTGCTGGAGGTGCCGCTGTTCGACCGCCTGCCGCGCGGCATGCGCCCCACCTGGTACGGCGAGACCATGATCCGCCACGCCCGTGTGGCGCTCGCGAGCCTGAACCAGGCGCACGACGAGCTCACCGCGCTCAAGGCCGGGCGCTTCGGCCAGGTGAGCGTGGGCGCCATCACCGCGCCCGGGCTCACGCTGCTGCCACCGGCCGTGGCCATGGTCAAGCGCGAGCAGCCCGACCTGCGCGTGTCGCTGGAGATCGAGACCAGCCCGGTGCTCATCGAGCGGCTCGAGCAGGGCAAGCTCGACATCCTGGTGGCGCGCCTCTTCGCCGAGCACGACAAGTCGCAGCTGCGCTACGAAGCACTGAGCGAAGAGCCGGTGTGCGCGCTGGTGCGGCCGGGCCATCCACTGCTGGGCGTGAGCGGGCTCACGCTGCGCGACGTGGTGAGCGCAGGCTGGATCGTGCCGCCCGCGGGCAGCGTGCTGCGGCATCGCTTCGAGCTGATGTTCCAGGAAGAAGGCCTGGCGCCGCCGACCAACACCATCGAGAGCCCGGCGCTGCTCTTCATCACGCGCATGCTGCAGCAGAGCGACATGGTGGCGGTGCTGGCGACCGACGTGGCGCGCTACTACGCCGCGCACGGCATCGTGTCGCTGCTGCCGCTGGACATGCCCTGCCACATGGACGCCTTCGGCATCATCACGCGCACCGACCGGCTGCCGTCGCCGGCGGCGAAGGTGATGATGAAGGCGCTGAAGACGGCGGCTGTGAGCGTGTACGGGCGGAAGCTGGAACTGGACTAACCCCCAGTCTTCGCGCACTTCGTGTCGCTTCGCCAACCCCCTTGCAGGGGGCAACGCCAGCGGCCCGGCAAAGCCGGTTCCGCGGCATTCCGCGCACAGCAATTCCGTTCAGGTCCAGCCGGCGTCCACGGTGAACTCCTGGGCCGTGCACATCTTCGCGTCGTCCGATGCCAGGAACAGCACCATGCGCGCGATGTCTTCCGGCATCAGCTTGTCGGGCAGGCACTGGTTGCGCTTGAGCGACTGTTCGCCTTCGTCGTCGAGCCACAGCTTCACCTGGCGCTCCGTCATCACCCAGCCGGGCGACACAGTGTTGATGCGGATGCGGTCGCGGCCCAGGTCCACCGCGAGCCCGCGCGTGAGGCCGTTCACCGACGACTTGGCGATCGCGTAGCAGGGGTAGCCCGAGCCCTTCGTCTGCCAGCCCGTGGAGCCCAGGTTGACCACCGAGCCGAAGCCCAGGCGCTTCATGCCCGGCACCACCGACTGGATCGCGAACAGCGCCGGCCGCTCGTTGATGGCCATGCGGTTGTCGTAGTAGTCGGGCGTGACCGATTCGAGCGTGTGGCGGTCATCGCTTGCCACGTTGTTGACCAGCACCGCGAAGTCGCCGAGTTCGGTGGCCGCGTCGGAAATGGCCTTCTGCAGCGCGGCGATGTCGCGCACGTCGCAGGCGCGCCACCACGGCGCCGCGTGGCCGGCCTCCTCGATCTGCCGTGCGAGCGCCGCGCTGGAACCCTCGGCAATATCGATGAAGGCGACGCGCGTGCCCTGGGCTGCGAACGCTGCGACGATGGCAGCGCCAATGCCGCTGCCGCCACCGGTGACGAAAACGGCACGGTCTTTCAGGCTGGGATAAATGGAATGTGGGGGGGAATTCAAGAAAAGTCTCCAGGGTGCTCGGCAACTGACATTGCAAAAAGCATATTCATCAATGCCTAAATTTTAAATTTCCGTTATCAATATGCCTTGATACGATCCGCCGAGTCAAGAAGACATGACGAGGAAAAAACAAATGAACAAGCAAGAGACAGGCGTCCTCCCCCCTTCATCCGCATCTGCATCCGTGCCGTCGGCCGCAGGCGAGCTCGCATGCATCTGGGCCGCCGGCGCCAACCTTGGCGAGGGCACGATGTGGTCGCAGCGCGAGCAGGCGCTCTACTGGATCGACATCCTCACGCCGCGCCTGTTCCGCTACGACCCCGCCAGCGGCGCGCAGCGAACCTGGACCTTCGACGAGGAGATCACCGCCATCGCCGAGCGCGCCTCGGCGCCGGGCCTCATCGTCACGCTGCGCCGCGGCTTCGCGCTGTTCGACACCACCGCGCCCGGCGACGACGCGAAGCCGCGCTACCTGCACCAGCCCGAGCCCGAGCGCACCGGCAACCGCTTCAACGACGGCAAGTGCGACAGCCGAGGCCGCTTCTGGGGCGGCAGCATGGACTTCGACTGCCAGGCACCGACCGGCGCGCTCTACCGCTACGACGCCGACGGCCGCTGCACCAGGCACGACGACGGCTTCGAGGTGACCAACGGCCCGACATGGTCGGCCGACGGGCGCACGATGTACTTCAACAACACGGCGCGCAACAACCTCTACGCCTACGACTTCGACGTGGAGGCGGGCACGGTGTCGAACCGGCGCCTGTGGCACCGCTTCCCGAAGCCCGATGGCCTGCCCGACGGCATGACCACCGACGCGGCCGGCCGTCTCTGGATCGCGCACTGGGGCGGCGCCTGCGTGACCTGCCATGACCCGGTGAGCGCGGCCGAGCTGTGCCGCATCCCGCTGCCCGCGAGCCACGTCACCGACTGCGCCTTCGGCGACGCCGACCTGTGCACGCTCTACATCACGACCGCGCGCAACGGACTCACGGCCGAACAGCAGGCGGCCGAGCCGCTGGCGGGCGGGCTGTTCAGGGTGCGCATCGGCAGCCCGGGGGTGCCGGCGGCGCTGTTCGCGGGCTGAAGAAGCTGCCAGACTCGCCCGCGAGACGCAGGTGCGCACCCGCGCCGTAGAACTGGCGATGCCGCGGAGATCACGCTTGTTTCAAGCCCTTAGCGCCAAGCATCAACTGCGCACTAGTTCCGGGCGCTGTTACTTTCGTGTACTTACGGCGCCAGTACAAGGGCTTACATAATCCCCGGAAAAAGCCAGCCCTCATCCGTAGCGGCAGGCGCATTCAGGGAGTCCCATGTCCAACTTCGAAGGCGTGCTCGCACGCCTGCGGCAGCCATGAAGCGCCGCGTCACGATCCAGACGCCCTTGGGCGAGGCACTGCAATTCCACCGCCTCGTCGGTCGAGAGACACTCAGCCAGGCTTACGTTTTTGAAATCGATCTGCTGGGCAGCAGCAACGCCATCGATCCCAAGACCCTGCTGGGCAAGGCCGCCACCGTCGCGATGGAAACCGAGAGCGGCGCCCTGCGCCACCTTGCCGGCATCGTCACGCGCTTCGGCCTTTCGCAGCAAGACGCGCGACAGTCCTTCTACAAGATGCGGCTGCGTCCCTGGCTCTGGCTCGCCACCCGCCGAAGCGACTTCCGCATCTT
>NZ_JBGLYU010000040.1:0-56487 GCF_047304235.1 Variovorax sp. Varisp36 | reverse complement strand
ACCCCCGCCCTCCCCCAGCGGGGGAGGGATAAAACCTAGAAATCCACGGTGCAGGAATCGCCCATCGCCTCCCGCCACACCTTCACCCGCGCCAGCGATGGCCGCAAGTCCGGCAGCGCATCCGCGATGAACACGCACAGGTTCTCCAGCGTCGGCGGATGCAGCCCCGGCACGTCGTCCAGCAGGTGATGGTCCAGCAGCTCGCGCACCTCTTCCAGCCGCCGGCGCAGCAACCCCAGGTCGATCACCATCCCCGTCACCGGATCGCGTTCGCCCGCGAGCCAGACCTCCGCGTGGTACGTGTGGCCGTGGATACGGCGGCTGCCTTCGATTTCGATCTCGCGCTTCAGCGTGTGGGCGGCGTCGAAGAAAAAGCGTTGGCTGATGGTGAAGCGCATCGTCAAGAAAAAAGAAACTCTGAAAGGGAAAAAGTGCCGCCGTCTCAGCGGATGCCAGTGATCTTGTGCGTCTGAACGCTGAGCCGCCACACGGGCTGCTTCATGCATTCGGCAATGCAAAGCTCGGTGTTCGCGATCCGGTCGGGCCCGTCCATCGGCTGCAGGAAACGGTGCGTGAACTCGCCCGTGCGCGCCATCGTGTCTAGGTCGAAGTCGGTCTGCGGCCATACCAGCTTCAGCTCCTGGCCGCGCTGCTGCACCCACGGCGCGCCGGCCTTGGGGCTGATGCACAGCCAGTCGATGCCCTCGGGCGCCTCGACCGTGCCGTTGCTCTCGACTGCGATGCGGAAGCGCCGCGCGTGCAGCGCGTCGACCAGCGCCGTATCGACCTGCAGCAGCGGCTCGCCGCCGGTCAGCACCACGAGGCGATGCTCGGCGTCGTTTGCCGGCCATTGCGCGGCGATGGTGTCAGCGAGCTGCCCGGCATTCTTGAACTTGCCGCCCAGCGTGCCGTCGGTGCCCACGAAGTCGGTGTCGCAGAAACGGCAGATGGCCGAGGCTCGATCTTCCTCGCGGCCGGTCCAGAGATTGCAGCCCGCAAAGCGGCAGAACACGGCCGGCATGCCGGCCTGGCCGCCTTCGCCTTGCAGGGTGTAGAAGATTTCCTTGACGCTGTAAGTCATAAGGCGGAGGGAGCTTCGATCTCCAGGTTGTCGATCAGCCGCGTGGTGCCCAGGCGCGCGGCGGCCAGCGCCACGAGCGGTTCGCCGACGGCAGGTGCTTGCAGGTCGGCGCGGCGCCGCAGCACCAGGTAGTCCGGCTGCCAGCCGCGCTGCGTGAGCGTTTGCATGGCCCGCGCTTCGATCGCGGCAAGGTCGCGTTCGCCTGATCGCACCGCCTCGGCCATGGCCTTCAGCGCCTTCGACAGCTGAACCGCTTCCGCGCGCTCGTCCATGCTCAGGTAGCCGTTGCGCGACGACAGTGCGAGCCCGTCATCTGCGCGGAATGTCTCGCCGCCCACGATCTCGATGGGCAGCGCGAACTGCCGCACCATGTGGCGGATCATCATCAGCTGCTGGTAGTCCTTCTTGCCGAACACGGCCACGCGCGGCTGTACGCACTGAAAGAGCTTCATCACCACCGTGCACACGCCGATGAAGAAGCCGGGGCGAAAGTGCCCTTCGAGGATGTCGGCCAGGGCAGGGTCGGGGTGCACCTTGCAGGTCTGCGGTTCGGGGTAGAGCGCCTTTTCGTCGGGCGCGAACAGCACGTCGCAGCCGGCGGCGCGCAGCTTCTCGCAGTCGCTGTCCCAGGTGCGCGGGTAGGTGTCGAAGTCTTCGTGCGGCAGGAACTGCAGGCGGTTCA
Source organism: Variovorax sp. Varisp36 (assembly GCF_047304235.1). Taxonomy (NCBI): domain Bacteria; kingdom Pseudomonadati; phylum Pseudomonadota; class Betaproteobacteria; order Burkholderiales; family Comamonadaceae; genus Variovorax; species Variovorax sp. Varisp36. The sequence continues at coordinate 54,724 of NZ_JBGLYU010000040.1, read as the reverse complement.
CGAAGATGCTCGCCACCGTCACGTCGCCCAGCGGTTTCGCCTGCTTCACCAGGGCCAGGTGGCCGTCGTGCAGGTTGCCCATGGTGGGAACGAAGGCGGGGCGCTTGAAGGCGGCGAGGTGGTCGCGCAGTTCGGCGATGGTGTGTGCGATGTACATGAGCGGTTCCTTACCAGGCGTGGAGTCGGTCGTCGGGGAAGCTGCCGTCCTTGACGGCCTGCACATAGGCCTTGAGCGCGGGCAGCACGCCCGGCGCGTCGGCCATGAAGTTGCGCACGAACTTCGGCATCTTGCCGAGGTTGATGCCCAGCATGTCGTGCAACACCAGCACCTGGCCGGCGGTGGCCTTGCCGGCGCCGATGCCGATGGTGGCGCAGTGCTGCAGCCCGGCCGTGAGTTCGGCGGCCAGCGCGGCCGGCACCATCTCCAGCACCAGCATCGCGGCGCCCGCGTCCTGCAGCGCATGGGCCTGCTGCTTCAGCAGTGCGCCGGCGGCGTCGCCCTTGCCCTGCACGCGGTAGCCACCCAGCGCATGCACCGTCTGCGGCGTCAGGCCGAGGTGCGCGCACACCGGGATGCCGCGCTCGACCAGGAAGCGCACAGTCTCGGTCGTCCAGCCGCCGCCTTCCAGCTTGACCATGTGCGCGCCGGCCTGCATCAGCACCGTGGCGCTGCGCAGCGCCTGTTCGCGCGACTCCTGGTAGCTGCCGAAGGGCAGGTCGGCAATCAGCCAGGCCGTGCCCTGCACGCGGCGCAGGCCGCGCGAGACGCTGTCGGTGTGATAGCGCATGGTGTCCAGGCTCACGCCCACCGTGCTGTTCAGGCCCTGGCAGACCATGCCGAGCGAATCGCCGACCAGCAGGCAGTCGATGCCCGCGGCGTCGGCCATCGCTGCGAAGGTGGCGTCATAGGCAGTGAGCATCGCGATCTTCTCGCCGCGCGCATGCATGTCGGCCAGGCGCGGCAGGCTCACGGGCTTGCGCGAGGCGAGCGGGGAGGCTGGTGGCAGCGTGCCGTAGGGCGAGGACGGTGGTGTCTCGGGTGCGGGGGGTGTGATGTTCGACATGGTTGGGTTTCTCCCTGCGGGCGTCGGTGGCCGGGCATCCTTGAGTGAAGAAGACAACGAAGCGGTGGGTCGGTCAGTCGGCCGGCGGCACCAGCACCGTGGGCGCGGTGGGCTCGGCGAGCGAGGGGTAGTCGCGGCTGAAATGCAGGCCCCGGCTCTCGTGGCGGGCCTGCGCGGAGCGCACGATCAGCTCGGCCACCTGCACCAGGTTGCGCAGTTCGAGCAGGTCGCGCGTGACGTGGAAGTTCGCGTAGAACTCCTGGATCTCGGCCTGCAGCAGCGCGATGCGGTGGCTCGCGCGCTCCAGGCGCTTGTTGGTGCGCACGATGCTGACGTAGTCCCACATGAAGCGGCGCAGCTCGTCCCAGTTGTGCGAGATGACCACGGCTTCGTCGGCATCGGTGACGCGGCTCTCGTCCCAGGCGGGCAGCTCGGCTCGTTCGCGCGCCGGAGCCGCGGCAATGGCGCCGGCCGCCGCGCGCGCGAACACCATGCACTCGACCAGCGAGTTGCTCGCGAGGCGGTTGGCGCCGTGCAGGCCGGTGCAGGCGGTCTCGCCGATGGCGTAGAGACCCGGGACGTCGGTGCGCCCGCTCAGGTCGCTGAGCACGCCGCCGCAGGTGTAATGCGCAGCCGGCACTACGGGTATGGGCTCGCGCGTGATGTCGATGCCCAGCTCCAGGCAGCGCGCCAGGATGTTGGGGAAGTGTTCCTTGAGGAAGGCGGCTGGCTGGTGCGAGATGTCGAGGTAAACGCAGTCCAGGCCGTGCTTCTTCATCTCGAAGTCGATGGCGCGGGCCACCACGTCGCGCGGCGCGAGTTCGGCGCGCTCATCGTGCTTCGGCATGAAGCGCGTGCCATCGGGCAGCTTGAGCAGCCCGCCTTCGCCGCGCACCGCCTCGCTTATCAGGAAGGATTTGGCGTGCGGGTGGTACAGGCAGGTCGGGTGGAACTGGATGAACTCCATGTTCGACACCCGGCAGCCCGCGCGCCACGCGGCGGCAATGCCGTCGCCGGTGGCGGTGTCGGGGTTGGTGGTGTACAGGTACACCTTGCCCGCGCCGCCCGTGGCCAGGATGGTGTGCGGCGCGCGGAAGGCCAGCACCTCGTCGGCTTCGTCGTCCAGCGCGTACAGCCCCTGGCACGACGGATCGTCCAGGCCGAGCTTGGTGCCGGTGACGAGGTCGACCAGCGTGTGGTGCTCGAACAGCGTGATGTTGGGCGTGCGGCGCACGCGCTCGATCAGCACCTGCTGCACGGCCGCGCCGGTGGCGTCGGTCACGTGCACGATGCGGCGCTGGCTGTGGCCGCCTTCGCGCGTCAGGTGCAGGTCGCCGCCTTCTTCCGAGAACGGCACGCCGAGTTCGCGCAGCCAGCCGATGGCCTCGGGCGCATGCTCGACCACGAAGCGCGTGGCCCCGGGATCGCACAGGCCGGCGCCGGCCACCAGCGTGTCTTCGATGTGCGCGTCGAAGGTGTCGCCGGCCGCCAGCACGGCCGCGATGCCGCCCTGCGCCCAGGCGCTGGAGCCGTCGTTCAGCGCGCGCTTGGTCAGCACGGCCACGCGATGCGTGGGGGCCAGGTGCAGCGCGGCCGAGAGGCCGGCAAGGCCGCTGCCGACGATGAGGACGTCGAAATCGCGCACGGCGGAAGTCACTGGGGTCACTGGGTATAGGGACCGGTTGGGTCAGGCTGGCGAATAGGCCAATCTGACGTAGATGGGGGCGAAGGCTTCCGCCTGCGTGATGTCGATCAGCGTCTCCTTCGCGAGCTCGAGCATCGCGATGAAGGTGACGATCAGCACCGGCGTGCCGCGCGACACGTCGAACAGCTTCTCGAACTCCACGAAGCGCTGCCCCTGCAGGTGGCGCAGCACGATGCTCATGTGCTCGCGCACGTTGAGCTCTTCGCGCGAGATCTTGTGGTGCTGCACGAGCTTGGCGCGCTTCATGATGTCGGCCCAGGCGTCGCGCAGCTCGACCACGTCCACGTCGGGGAAGCGCGGCTTCAGCGATTGTTCGATGTAGACCTGTGCCTTCCAGAAGTCGCGGCCGTAGGTCGGCATGGCGCTGATGGCGGCGGCCTGCAGCTTGGTCTGTTCGTACTCGAGCAGGCGGCGCACGAGTTCGGCGCGCGGGTCTTCGGCCTCCTCGCCGTCTGCCACCTTCTTGGGCGGCAGCAGCATGCGCGACTTGATCTCGATCAGCATCGCGGCCATCAGCAGATACTCGGCCGCGAGTTCGAGGTTCGTCTGGCGGATCTCGTCGACGTAGCTCAGGTACTGGCGCGTGAGCCCCGCCATCGGGATGTCGAGGATGTTGAAGTTCTGCTTGCGGATCAGGTAGAGCAGCAAGTCCAGCGGGCCTTCGAAGGCCTCCAGGAACACCTGCAACGCCTCGGGCGGGATGTACAGGTCCTTCGGCATCGCGAACAGCGGCTCGCCATAGAGCCTCGCGAGCGCGACCTGGTCGACCACGTCGGGCATGGCGACCACCAGCGTGCCGTTGTCCTCGTCTTCGCTCATCGGCTGGTCACTATTGTTTTAATAGCGACCGACGCAATGCGGACGGGCATTTGCTGCCAATTCGGCATCAAGAAGATTACTTGGATTGCGTCTGGTAGACGTAGGGCTGCATCGGCACGCGGGCTTCGCTGTACTCCTCGAGCAGGCCGCGGTCGAGGTGCTTGTCCCAGAGAAGGGCGCGGCCGGCGCGCTGTTCGGCCTCCAGCGTCGGCTTCTTTTCCTTCATCTCCTCGATGAAGTTCGTGATCTCGGAGGTGTAGTGGGGGCGGCGGAAGATGGACATAGACTGGACCTTTATGGCGCGAATTTTACCGGGGACGGCATGAAGCAACGGCAAGGGTGGCGGATCGGCATGGCAACAGGGTTTCTGGCGGCGGTCATCGGGCTCGCGGCATGCGACCCGAAGAACATCAGCGAGCTCGAAGAGGGCGTCTCCACCGAGGCCGACGTGCGGGCCCGGTTCGGCGAGCCCGAGAACATCTGGGACGCGCCGAACGGCCGCGTCCTCGAATACAACCGCCAGCCGCAGGGCCAGAAGAACTACATGATCACCATCGGCGCCGACGGCAAGATGAGTGCGCTGCGCCAGGTGCTCACGCAACAGAACTTCGCCAAGGTGCAGCCCGGGATGATGATGGAAGACCTGCGCAAGCTGCTCGGCAAGCCCGCCAAGGTCACGCCCTATGCGCTCAAGCGCGAGACCGAATGGGAATGGCGCTGGGTGCAGCCGCCGAACTCGGCCATGGTCTTCACTGCCACGCTGAACGACGACCAGCGCGTGGTGCGCAGCGGCTCCTCGCCCGACCGCGGCACCGAGGCGCCGTAGCGTTCAGGCGCCGTGGCCCGCGCCGGGCCGGCTGGTCGTCAGTTCCTCGGCGAAACCCGAGCGCTCCAGCACCTCGAGCGGCTGCGGCTGCAGCGACTCGATGCGCAACTGTCCGTCGCGCGCCAGCACCGCACGGTGCAGCTGCCGCAGCGCATCGACGCCCGTGGCATCGATGTAGATCAGGTGCGTGGCGTCCAGCACCAGCGTCATGCCACGCGGCGCGCGCTCGGCGGCGTTCACCGCCTCGTCGAGCTTCGCGGCTGCACCGAAGAACATCGCGCCGTAGAGGCGGTAGGTGATCACCGGCGGCTGCAGCGTCACCAGCTCGACGCCGAACAGCCCGCTCATGCGCCGGATGAAGAGCGCGCAGGCCAGCACGATGCCTGCCTGCACCGCCACCGTCAGGTCGAACACCACGGTGAGAAAGAAGGTGCCGAGCATCAGCAGCCGGTAGTGCCGGCTGAAATGCCGCAGCTGGGTGGGCGTGAACTCACGCCATTCGCCCATGTTCAGTCCCACGAACACCAGGATGCCTGCCAGCACCGCGAGCGGCACGTGGCGCGCCAGCGGCGCGGCCAGCAGCACCACGACGAGCAGCGTGATCGCATGCACGATGCCCGCGATCGGCGAGGTGCCGCCCGAGCGGATGTTCGTCACGGTGCGCGCGATGGTGCCGGTGGCCGGCATGCCGCCGAAGAAGGGCGTGACGACGTTCGCAATGCCCTGCGCCATCAGCTCCTGGTTGGGGTCGTGGCGCGGCTGGCCGCTGAGCTGGTCCGACACGCGTGCGCACAGCAGCGACTCGATGGCGCCGAGCAGCGCGATGGTGAGCGTGGGCGTCACGAGTTGCTTCACCGTTTCCCACGAGAAGTCGGGCAATGCGAAGCCCGGCACGCCTTCGGGAATGCCGCCGAAGCGCGTGCCGATGGTTTCCACCGGCAGCGCGAAGCCCCATGACACCAGCGTCAGCGTGACCAGCGCCACGATGGGCCCTGGCATGCGTGCACCCACCTGCACGGCGCGCGTGCGCGCCACCCGGCCCGCGACGCGCAGTACCGCGGTGCCCACCTTCGAGTCGCCGCTCAGCAGCAGCGGCCACAGCGCCAGCCCGGCCACGCAGGCGATGCCGAGCGCGAAGGCATAGGGGTTGAAGGTGCCGATCTGCAGCGCCATCGCGTGCAGCTGGGAGAACACGTCGGCCGGCATCTTCGCCACTGTCAGCCCGAGCAGGTCCTTCAGCTGCGACAGCAGGATCAGCACCGCGATGCCGTTGGTGAAGCCCACCACGATCGACAGCGGCACGAAGCGCACCAGCCGCCCGAGCCCGAACAGCCCCGCCATGAACAACAGCACGCCTGCGCAGGCGGTCGAGATCAGCAGGTTCGCCACGCCGTAGCGCTCGACGATGCCGTAGACGATCACGATGAACGCCCCCGCCGGCCCGCCGATCTGCACCGCCGAGCCGCCCAGCAGCGAGATCAGGAAGCCCGCGATGATCGCCGTCCAGATGCCGGCTTCGGGCTTCAGCCCCGAGGCGATGGCGAAGGCCATGGCCAGCGGCAGCGCCACGATGCCGACCGTGGCGCCCGCGCCCAGGTCCTTGAAGAAGCGCTCGCGGTTGTACCCCGCGAGCGAGTCCATCAGGCGGGGGCGGAAACGGGTGAGGTTCAGCGGGGATTGCATGGGATGCCCATTGTGGACTGCTGGCCCCATGCGAACTTTCGATCAACTTATCCAATGAGAAAGATGCAGATACATTTTTGACATTCATTGACATTTCGTCGCCGACATTACCGAGGCCCTCGATGCACATCCTGCTTGTCGCAAGCGCGTTCAACAGCCTGACGCAACGGGTTCTTGCCGAACTCCAGGATCGTGGCCATACCGTGGGAGTGGAGCTGGCCCTCGGCAATGACGATGCCTTGCGCGAAGCCGTGCGGGATCATTCGCCGCAGCTCATCGTGGCGCCGATGCTGACCACCGCGATCCCCGAGGATGTCTGGACCGGCCACACCTGCCTGATCGTGCATCCCGGGCCGCCGGGCGACCGGGGCCCCTCGTCGCTCGACTGGACGCTGCAGGACGGCGCGCAAAGCTGGGGTGTCACCGTGCTCGAAGCCGTGGCCGAGATGGACGCGGGCGATGTCTGGGCCTGGTCGCCGCTCAAGGTGCCGCCGCTGGCCGGCAAGAGCGACTTCTACCGTGGCGAGGTCGCCGATGCCGCGCTCGACGCGGTGTTGCTCGCGGTGGAGCGCTTTGCCTCCGGCAAGTACAAGCCCCGGAAGCAGAAGGCCGCCGCCCTGTCCGCCGGTTGGCGGCCCTTCATGAAGCAGGCGCAGCGCCGCATCGACTGGGCGGCCGATCCGACCGAAGTGGTGCTGCGCCAGCTGCGCGCGGCCGATTCGCAGCCCGGCGTGCTCGACGAACTGCTGGGCGTGCAGTGGTATCTGCACGGCGGCCATCCCGAGGACGAGCTGCGCGGCAGGCCCGGCGAGCTGATCGCCACCCGCGCCGGGGCCATCTGCCGCGCCACCGTCGACGGCGCTGTGTGGATCGCGCAACTGCGGCCCTGGCGCGAGCCGGGCTCGCGGCTGCCCGGCTTCAAGCTGCCGGCCGCGCAGGCGCTCGGAGACCTGCTGCCTGCGGAAGTGCCCGAGGTGCCGGCGCCGCTGCAGTTGCCGGCCGCGCGCCGCACCTGGTCCGACATCCGCTACAGCGAGCACGGTACGGTCGGTATGCTGAACTTCTCGTTTGCCGGTGGCGCGATGAGCACCGTGCATTGCCGGCGGCTGTTGGAGGCCTACCGCTTCGCGCTGACCCGGCCGACCTCGGTGCTGGTGCTGGGCGGGCTGCGCGACTTCTTCTCCAACGGCATCCATCTCAACGTGATCGAGGCGGCCGACGATCCTGCCGAAGAGTCGTGGGCCAACATCCACGCGATGAACGATTTGGTCGAAGCGGTGCTGACCACCACCGACAGGCTCACCGTGTCCGCGCTCGGCGGCAATGCGGCGGCCGGCGGCGTGATGCTCGCGCTGGCGGCCGACGAGGTGTGGTGCCGCGATGGCGCCGTGCTCAATCCGCACTACAAGCTGATGGGCCTCCATGGCTCCGAATACTGGACCTACATCCTGCCGCGCCGCGTGGGCGAGAGCGAGGCGCAGCGGCTCACGCAGTCGGCGCTGCCGGTGAGCGCGAAGCGCGCGGTCGAGCTCGGCATGGCGCAGCGCGTGCTGCAGGCCGCGCCGGAGGAGCTGGGCGACGAGGTGGTCCGCATGGCGGCGCAGCTGGCCGCCTCGCCGGTTCTGGCCGAGCGCATCGCGCAGAAGAAGGCGGTTCGCGCGCAGGACGAGTCGGTGAAGCCGCTGCAGAAGTACCGCGACGAAGAGCTGACGCACATGCGCCGCAATTTCTTCGATGCCCGCGAGCCGCATGCGGGGCTGAGGTCAGCCTTCGTGCGCAAGGAAAAGGCGCCGCGCACGCCGCCCCACCTGGCCCGGCTGGGCCTGGCGGACTGACTGAGTTGCCGCTGCCTACTCGCTGTCGGGAATCACCGCATCGGCCGCCGCGCCCACGGCCTTGCCGGTGATGCGCGCGGTGCCGATGGCCGCGTCGGCGGCGAGGCCCACCGCGCCGGCGCCCACGCTCACTGCGGTGCTCGCCACCGACACCACGGCGCAGCCGCTCAACAGGGCGGAAAGCGAGAGCAGCAGAAGGGCGCGATGCAGCAGCGTGGCCATGCGATGTCCCTTGCGATCAGCGAACCCGCATGCCCGGCGTTGCGCCCGGCCACGGTTCCAGCACGTGGATGCCCGGATGGGCCTTCTCGTCGCCGTGGCTGGCGGCCAGCACCATGCCTTCGCTGATGCCGAACTTCATCTTGCGCGGTGCCAGGTTGGCGACCAGCACGGTGAGCTTGCCCACGAGCTGCTCGGGCTGATAGGCGGAAGCAATGCCGCTGAACACGTTGCGCGTCTTTCCCTCGCCCGCGTCGAGCGTCAGGCGCAGCAGCTTGGTCGAGCCCTCGACCTTCTCGCAGGCGACGATCTTCGCGATGCGCAGGTCGATCTTGGCGAAGTCGTCGATGGTGATGGTGGGCGCGATGGCTTCACCGCCCGGCAGTGCGCCTTCCGAGGAGGCGGCGGCCGGTGCGGGTTCGGGCGCGTCGAACAGCTTGTCGACCACCTTGGCGTCGGCACGCTGCATCAGGTGCTTGTACTCGCCGATGGCGTGGCCCGCCGCCAGCGACTGCGCGGCATCCGCCCAGGCCAGCGGCGAGATCTTCAGGAAGGCTTCGACGTTCACGGCCAGCGCCGGCAGCACCGGCTTCAGGTACAGCGTGAGCAGGCGGAAGGCTTCGATGCAGACCGTGCACACGTCGTGCAGCCGTGCCTCGGCGCCTTCCTTCTTGGCCAGCTCCCAGGGCTTGTTCTGGTCGACGTACTCGTTCACCTTGTCGGCCAGCGCCATCACCTCGCGCAGCGCGCGGGCGTAGTCGCGGCCGTCGTACAGCGAATGCAGCTGCGGCGCCGCATCGCGCAGCGCGAACAGCAGCGCGTCGCCGTCGGCCGACACCTCGCCCAGCTGGCCGCCGAAGCGCTTGCCGATGAAGCCGGCCGCGCGGCTCGCGATGTTGATGTACTTGCCCACGAGGTCGCTGTTGACGCGCGCGACGAAATCCTCGGGGTTGAAGTCGATGTCCTCGTTGCGGCCATTGAGCTTGGCCGCGATGTAGTAGCGCAGCCATTCGGGGTCGAGCCCGATCGACAGGTACCTCAGCGGGTCGATGCCCGTGCCGCGGCTCTTGCTCATCTTCTCGCCGCTCACCGTCAGGTGGCCGTGCACGTACACGGCATCGGGCGCCTTGCGGCCGCTGAAGTGCAGCATCGCGGGCCAGAACAGCGTGTGGAAGGTAATGATGTCCTTGCCGATGAAATGCACCTGCTCCAGGTCGGGGTCGGCCATGTACTCGGTGTACGAGATGCCGTCGCCGCCGAGCTCGATGCAGCGCTTGTCGAGCAGGTTCTTCAGCGACGCCAGGTAGCCCACGGGCGCGTCCAACCATACGTAGAAGTACTTGCCCGGCGCATCGGGGATTTCGATGCCGAAGTAGGGCGCGTCGCGGCTGATGTCCCAGTCGCCGAGGCCGCCCTTGCCTTCGTCGTCCTTGTAGAGCCACTCGCGGATCTTGTTCTGCACCTCGCTCTGAACGTGGCCGGCAGCGGCAGTCCATTCCTTCAGGTAGGCCTCGCAGCGCGGGTCCGACAGCTTGAAGAAGAAGTGATCGGAGCTGCGCAGCTCGGGCTTGGCGCCCGACAGTGCCGAGTAGGGGTTGATCAGCTCGGTGGGCGCGTACACGGCGCCGCACACCTCGCAGTTGTCGCCGTACTGGTCCTTCGAATGGCAGTTGGGGCACTCGCCCTTGATGAAGCGGTCGGCCAGGAACATGCCCTTTTCGGGGTCGTAGAACTGCTCCACGCTCTTGGTCTCGATGAGGCCGTTGGCGCGCAGGTCGCGGTAGATGTCCTGCGCGAGCTGGTGGTTCTCGGGCGCGTCGGTCGAGTGCCAGTTGTCGAACGAGATGAAGTAGCCGTCGAGGTAGGGCTTGCGGCCCGCGGCGATCTCGGCCACGAAGGCCTGCGGCGTCACGCCGGCCTTGTCGGCCGCGATGGTGATGGCCGCGCCGTGGGCGTCGTCGGCACAGACGAAGTTGACCTCGGCGCCGTTCATCCGCTGGTTCCGCACCCAGATGTCGGCCTGGATGTACTCCATCATGTGGCCGATGTGGAACTTGCCGTTGGCATACGGCAGGGCGGTGGTGACGAAGAGCTTGCGCGGGGCGGACATCGGGGAGGGCGCTTTCGGGAGTGACTCGGAGGTGAGAGGCGGACGGGGAACCGGGCATTTTAGGTGGCCGCGTGCGCCCCGCGTCCGGCCGGGTGTTTGGTGGCAGCATCGCCCCATTCGCCTGCAACCACCGCGACGCCAGGGAAATCGATCAGAACTGGGCGCCCGCGAGAATCCGGCCGTCCACCCCATGGCCCCCAAGCCACTGAAATCCCTGAGGCCCCTGATGCCCTTGAATGCCATCCGCCACCAGATCGGTCCCTTCGTCGTCCTCGAATGGACGTCGCCGCTGCAGAACGTGGGCGAGGCCACGGACCTGGTGGGCGCCTGCATGTCGCACGACACCGACCGCCTGCTGCTCGATGTGGGCGCGCTCCCGCCCGCATTCTTCGAGCTTCGGACGCGTTTCGCGGGCGAGTTCCTCCAGAAGCTGCAGACCTACCGGCTGCGAACCGCGGTGGTGATGTCGCCGCTCGCCGATCACGGCGCACGCTTCGAGGAATACCTGCGGGAAGCCCGGCGCGGGCACTTCTGCCGGTTCTTCACCTCGCGTGACGAGGCGCTTGCGTGGCTGGCCCGCGAATGACCCTTTCGGCCGATTCTGGCGCCTCGCCGGCGCAAGGGGCCGGCGTTATTCTTCCGCCTTCGCGCCGCATTGGCCGCGACTCCTCACTCACCTGACCTCACAAGGGCGCTTCCCATGACCACCCCCATTCCCGCAACCCTCATCCCCGGTGATGGCATCGGCCCCGAAATTGTCGACGCCACGTTGGCCGCGCTCGACGCGCTGAAGGTCCCCTTCGCCTGGGACACCCAGATCGCCGGCCTGGGCGGCGTCAAGGCCTCGGGCGATCCGCTGCCGCAAGCCACGCTCGACAGCATCCGCCGCACCCGCCTCGCCCTGAAGGGCCCGCTGGAGACGCCGTCGGGCGGCGGCTACCGCTCGTCGAACGTGCGGCTGCGCGAAGAGTTCCAGCTGTATGCCAACCTGCGCCCGGCGCGCACCATCATTCCCGGCGGCCGCTTCGACAAGATCGACCTGGTGGTTGTGCGCGAGAACCTCGAAGGCCTCTACATCGGCCACGAGCACTACGTGCCCATCGACGGCGACCCGCACGCCGTGGCCATGGCCACCGGCATCAACACTCGCCAGGGCAGCCGCCGCCTGCTGGAGTACGCCTTCGACACCGCCGTGGCAACGGGCCGCAAGAAGGTCACGATCGTGCACAAGGCCAACATCATGAAGGCGCTTACCGGTATCTTCCTGGAGACCGGCCTCGACCTCTACGAGAAGAAATACAAGGGCAGGTTCGAGCTCGACACGGTCATCATCGACGCCTGCGCGATGAAGCTGGTGCTCAACCCCTGGCAGTTCGACATGCTGGTCACCACCAACCTGTTCGGCGACATCCTGTCCGACCTCGTGGCGGGCCTGGTCGGCGGCCTGGGCATGGCGCCCGGCGCCAACATCGGCACCGACGCCGCGATCTTCGAGGCGGTGCACGGCTCCGCGCCCGACATCGCCGGCAAGGGCATCGCCAACCCGACCGCGCTGCTGCTGGCCGCCGCGCTGATGCTCGACCACGTGAAGCTGCCCGAGCTGGCCACGCGCCTGCGCAAGGCCATCGACGAGACGCTGAACATCGACAAGGTGCGCACGGGCGACCTGGGCGGTACGGCGGGCACGGCGGCGTTCACCAAGGCGCTGGTCAGCCGCATCAACGGCGGTTGAGCGGCGCAGGCAGGGCTCGCAGGGCTGCATGAGAAAGCTTCTGCTGCTCCTGGCGGCCCTGCTGTTCGCAGGCCTCGCGGCGGCCGACCCGCGCTTCACCGTGGTGAAGGTCGACCTGCGCACCGAGCGGCTCGAGCTGTTCCTGCGCGACGACGCAGGCGTGCCGTTCAAGCGCTTCGACCGGCTCGATGCCTGGCTGAAGGAGCGCCACCGGCAACTGGACTTCGCGGTGAACGCCGGCATGTACCACGAGGACTTTTCCCCGGTCGGCCTGCTTGTACGTGACGGCCGCGAAGAAGCGCCGCTCAACCTGGCGGATGGCGTGGGCAACTTCTTCCTCAAGCCCAACGGTGTGTTCCTCGTCTCGGACGCGGGGCCGCGGGTGGTCGAATCGTCGGAATATCCGGCGCTGGCCAAGGGCGTGCGCCTCGCGACGCAGTCGGGTCCGCTGCTGCTGCGCCATGGGGTCGTGCATCCCGCCTTCATTCCCCATTCCGATTCGCGCAAGATCCGCAACGGCGTCGGCGTGATCGGCCACACGGCCATCTTCGTCATCAGCGAAAAGCCGGTGAATTTCCACGAGTTCGCGCTGTACTTTCGCGACGTGCTCCACTGCCGCGATGCGCTGTACCTCGATGGCACGGTCTCGGCCCTGCATTCGGCTGCGCTGCACCGGAGCGACTTCGTGCGGGAGCTGGGGCCTATGCTCGGCATCGCGTCGCCTTGAGTGCGGTTGCCGCCCTTCGCGTTTTCACCATCGATCCTTGCCCGAGCCATGTCCACCCCATCGCTGCCCGTCCTGTCCCTCCTCGAAACCCGCGTGCTCGGCGTGCTCGCCGAAAAGCAGCGCACCGTGCCCGACAGCTACCCGCTTACGCTCAATTCGCTGGTGTCGGGCTGCAACCAGAAGACCAGCCGCAACCCGGTGCTCGAACTCACAGAGTCGCAGGTGCAGGCCGCCATCGACAGCCTGAAGGGCTACAGCCTCGTCGCGGAAACCAGCGGCGGGCGTGCCTTCCGCTACGAGCACAACGTCGACCGCGTGCTGCGCATTCCGTCGCAGTCGGTCATCCTGCTCACCGTGCTGATGTTGCGCGGGCCGCAGACGGCGGGCGAACTGCGCATCGCCTGCGACCGCATGCACAACTTCGCCGACATCTCGTCGGTCGAAGGCTTCCTCGACGAACTGGCGGAGCGTCCGGCCGGTGCGCTGGTGGTGAAGCTGGCACGCCTGCCCGGCGCGCGAGAAAGCCGCTGGGCGCATCTGCTGAGCGGTGCGCCGGCGGAAGAGGTGGCGGGGCCGGCGTCCGAGGCATCGCACGCCGGTCACGATGTGTCGCTCGGCGAGGTCGCGGCGCTGAAGGCCAATGTGGCGCGGCTCGAAGCCGAAGTGGCATCGCTGAGGGCGCTGCTGGGGCGGGTGTGTTCCGAACTGGGCATTTCCGAAGGGGGCTGAGCGCGCCCGCCCGACGGCCGGGAAGCGGGCTCACGTCGCGGCGAGCGTCTCCCACCCGAAGAACCGGAGCACTTCGTCGCGCTGCCGCATCGCATCTGCGCGTCCGAGCGCCATCAGGTCGCGCGTGTACGCCGAGTCGAACAGCAGGTAGCTCGCCAGAGCGCCGCCCTTCACGTCGGCCGCCACCTTCGAGCCGCCCAACAGGTGCCGCACCGCGCCCGGCAGGGCATCGACATGGCGTGCCGCGATCACGTCGAGCCGTTCCGACGGCGAGATCACCAGCAGGTCGAGCGGGCGCAGCGTGCTCGCCGCGCGCGCCTCTTCGGGAACCAGCCCCAGCGTGTGGTTGATGCGGCGCAGCCGCTCGATGTCGACTGCCAGCGCATCGAGAAAGATGCTCGACAGCGCATGGCCCGCGATCTGCGCCATCGTTGGATAGCCGCTGTGGGTGTTGGGCGCCGTGGTGTCGCGCGGCTCGTGCATGCGGCCCGCGCCGATCACCACGATGCGCTGCGCGCCGAGGTGGATCGCTGCCGCGATGGGCGCCGACTGGCGCATCGAACCGTCGCCGAAGTACTCGATGTGGCCTTGCATCGGCAGGGCCGTGGCCGGAAACACGAAGGGAATGGCCGACGATGCCAGCAGGTGCGCATGCGTGATGCGGTCGCGCACCGACAGGCGCTGCGACCGCACCCACGGCTCCATCGGCACGGCAGCCTCGAAGAAGGTGACGTGCTCGCCCGAGCTGTAGCTCGACGCGGTCACGGCCAGCGCCTGCAGGTGGCCGTCCTTCATGAGCTGCGGCAGCCGCTCGAGCGGCACCATGCGCTGCAGAAGCTCGGCAAGCGGCGCGTTGTCGAGCAGCGACTTCGGCTTGATGCGCATCCAGTTGGCCGCGAAGCGCCCGAACCCGAGCAGCATGCGCCAGCGCGTGCCGCTGCCGATCACCGAGAGCGAATCGGCGCGGTACACCTGCTCGGCGCGGAACCGGCTCCAGACCTCGGCGATGTTCGCCACCACCTGGTCGAAGTCGTCGGCGCCGCAGGCCAGCGCGGCCGCGTTGATGGCGCCGGCGGAGGTGCCGGTGATGACGTCGAAGGGATTGCCGGTGCCGGTGGCCGCCGGTCCGGCCGCGCGGCGGATGTCGGCAATGGCTTCGAGCACGCCGACCTGGTAGGCGGCCCGGGCGCCGCCCCCGGTGAGCAGGAGGCCGGTGGCGGGACTGGTCTCTGTCATTTTGTCGTTGCCATGAGCCATTGAAAGCAGACCTGGATTCCCCGTTTTCTTGCGGAACACCGCGGAACCGGCTTTGCCGGGCCGCTGGTGTTGCCCCCGGTAGGGGGCGGGAGAAGCGACACGAAGTGCGCGAAGCCTGGGGGCGAGCCACTAGACTACCGGCCATTCAGGAGTTTGATCAATGGCACTCACCCCAGAAGGGCTCATGGACGCGCTCAAGGCCGTCGCGGACCCTAACACCGGCAAGGAATTCGCGGCGAGCCGGTCGCTCAAGAACCTGCAGATAGCGGAGGGCGACGTCTCGTTCGACCTCGAACTCGGTTATCCGGCGAAGAGCCAGCACGCGGCCATCCGAAAGGCGCTGGTGGCGGCCGCCAAGACGGTACCGGGCGTGGAGAACGTGTCGGTCAACGTCGTCACCAAGGTCATCAGCCATGCGGTGCAGCGCGGCGTGCAGTTGATGCCCAACGTCAAGAACATCGTCGCGGTGGCCTCGGGCAAGGGGGGCGTGGGCAAAAGCACCACGGCGGCCAACCTGGCGCTGGCGCTGGCGTCCGAGGGAGCCACGGTCGGCCTGCTCGACGCCGACATCTACGGCCCGAGCCAGCCCATGATGATGGGCATCGAGGGCCGCCCCGAAAGCGCCGACGGCAAGACCATGGAGCCCATGGAGCGCCACGGCGTGCAGGTGATGTCCATCGGCTTCCTGGTCGACCCCGACCAGGCCATGGTCTGGCGCGGCCCCATGGCCACGCAGGCGCTGGAGCAGCTGCTGCGCCAGACCAACTGGAAAGACCTCGACTACCTCATCGTCGACATGCCCCCGGGCACCGGCGACATCCAGCTCACGCTCAGCCAGCGCGTGCCGATGACGGGCGCGGTGATCGTCACCACGCCGCAGGACATCGCGCTGCTCGACGCGAAGAAGGGCATCAAGATGTTCGAGAAGGTCGGCGTGCCGATCCTCGGCATCGTCGAGAACATGGCGGTGCACATCTGCTCGAACTGCGGCCATGCGGAGCACATCTTCGGCGCGGACGGCGGCAGGAAGATGGCGGCCGAATACCAGATGGAATACCTGGGCGCATTGCCGTTGGACATCAAGATCCGCCTGCAGGCCGACAGCGGCGCGCCCACCGTGGTGTCCGATCCGGACGGCGACGTGGCCGGCATCTACAAGGCCGTTGCACGCCGCGTGGCCGTGGGCATCGCCGAGAAGGCGAAGGATTTTTCCTCCAAGTTTCCGACGATCTCGATCAGCAAGAACACCTGAGGGATGAAGCCCTGCTTTCCGATTGGGTGCGTTGTGCGTGATGTGCGTCGTTGTTCGGGGCGCGATCACGCCGACGGGGTGCCTTGCTCCGCGAATGTCCCCCGGCCTGCGGCCTCCTCCTTTATTTCGCTGCGGGAGCCACCCGGTGCCCTTGGCATGCACCCCGAACACAAGCACCCCGCGACACGACACGCGCCGGAGCCACAGGCATGAACCTGCTCGCCTCGATGCGCTACCTGGTGGCGCTCAACGAGCACAAGCACTTCGGCCGCGCCGCGCAGGCCTGCCACATCACGCAGCCGGCGCTGTCGAACGCGCTGCGCGCGCTCGAAACCGAGTTCGGCGTGGTCATCGTCAAGCGTGCACGCGTCTATGTCGGCCTCACACACGAAGGCGAGCGCGTGCTGGCCACGGCGCAGCGCATGCTGCGCGACAACGAAGTGCTGCTGCAGGAGTTGCGCAGCGATGTGGACAATCCGCACGGTCGCCTGCGCATGGCCGCGGTGCCTACCGCCATTCCGATGCTCTCGCGCTTCGCCGCCATGCTGAACCAGCGGCATCCGGGCATCCTGCCGGTCGTGCTGTCGATGAGCTCGCAGGAACTGGAGACGGGGCTCGAAAGCCTTTCGATCGACCTTGCGCTCGGCTACACGGAGCGCATGCACCTGCCGGGCATCAAGCTCACGGCCTGGCCGCAGAGCGTCGAGCACTACTTCCTCCTGCGGCGCGCCGAAACGCCCTCTGTGGACGAACTGCGCATCGGCCAACCCATCACCTGGGCCGAGGCCGGAAAGCTGCCGCTGTGCCTGCTCACGACCGACATGCACAACCGCGCCATCATGGACCAGGCGCTGCGCGAAGCCGGCGTTCCGGTGGCGCCCGCCATCGAGACCAACTCCGTGCTCGCGCTCGCGCTCGCGGTCAGCGCGGGCACGGTCAGCAGCGTGCTTCCGGGCGCCATGGTCGCGGCCGTGCGCAGCCATCGCGAGCTGGAGGCGCTGCCGCTGGTGGCGCCCGAAGTGCTCACGCCGATAGGCTTCATGACGCAGGACGGTGTGCGCTCCTCGCGCGCGCTCGAAGCCGCGCTGGCCTTCCTGCAAACCCCCGAGTGGCGTGAGCAGGTGCGTATCCACAGCGGGGCGCTCGGCGACTGAGCACCGGCCGGGCATTTAGTTATTGAATCGGCCGATGCGCCGAACGAATTTGACGGAGCGAGAAACGTTCTGACACACTCCGCGGCCCGGATTCAAACACAAGAGTTACAAATCCGGCCAACAAGGAGAAATATGGCAGGCTCAACTGCAGGCGTTCTCGATGGAGATCGCATCGTCGGAGGAGGGGCGCAACCGCAACCTGGCTTCCTGGAAAAGGAACGCACCATCGCGGGCCCTGGCTTCAACCGCTGGCTGGTGCCGCCCGCCGCGCTGGCTATTCACCTGTGCATCGGCATGGCGTATGGCTTCTCGGTGTTCTGGCTGCCGCTGTCGAAAGCGCTCGGCACGGCCGGCACCGGCGCCCAGGCCTGCGCCAAGGACATGAGCTTCTTCGCCGAGCTGTTCGCCACGAACTGCGACTGGCGCGTGGCCACGCTGGGCTGGATGTACACGCTGTTCTTCGTCTTCCTCGGCTGCTCGGCGGCCCTGTGGGGCGGCTGGCTCGAACGTGCGGGCCCGCGCAAGGCCGGCGTGGTGTCGGCGCTGTGCTGGTGCGGCGGCATGCTGTTGTCGGCGGTGGGCATCCACCTGCACCAGTTCTGGCTGATGATCCTCGGCTCGGGCGTGATCGGCGGCATCGGCCTCGGGCTCGGCTACATCTCGCCGGTGAGCACGCTGATCAAGTGGTTCCCCGACCGACGCGGCATGGCGACCGGCATGGCCATCATGGGCTTTGGCGGCGGCGCGATGATCGGCTCGCCGCTGGCGGTCGACCTGATGAAGCGCTTCAGCACGGCCACCGACGTGGGTGTGATGCAGACCTTCGTGGTCATGGCGCTCGGCTACTTCGTGTTCATGATGGCTGGTGCGCTCGGCTACCGCGTGCCGCCCTCGGGCTGGAAGCCCGAAGGCTGGACGCCGCCCCCGGCGCAGACCAGCAACACCATGATCACGCAGCGCCACGTGCACGTGAAGAAGGTCTGGGGCATTCCGCAGTTCTGGCTCGTGTGGCTGGTGCTGTGCATGAACGTGAGCGCCGGCATCGGCGTGATCGGCATGGCCTCGCCGATGCTGCAGGAAGTGTTCGGCGGCGCGCTCATCGACCTGCCGGCCAAGTACGGACAGCTCGACAAGACGCAACTCGCGGCCATCGCGGTGGTGGCGGGCGGCTTCACGGCGCTGCTGTCGCTGTTCAACATCGGCGGGCGCTTCGTGTGGGCCAGCCTGTCGGACAAGCTGGGCCGCAAGCTCACCTACACGGTGTTCTTCGTGCTCGGCGGCATCCTGTACGCGAGCATTCCCTCGTCGGCCGGCGCGGGCAGCAAGCTGCTGTTCGTGGGCGCCTGCTGCGTGATCGTGTCGATGTACGGCGGCGGCTTCGCCACGGTGCCGGCGTACCTCGCCGACCTGTTCGGCACGCAGTTCGTGGGCGCCATCCATGGCCGCCTGCTCACCGCGTGGGCCACGGCCGGCATCCTCGGCCCTGTGGTGGTGAACTACATGCGCGAGTACCAACTGGGCCTGGGCCTGCCGCGCGAGCAGGTCTACAACCAGACCATGTACATCCTCGTGGGCATGCTGGTGATCGGCTTCATCGCCAACTTGCTGGTGCGCCCGGTGGCCGACAAGCACTTCATGACCGATGCCGAACTGGCGGTCGAGAAGAAGCTGGCGCACGAAAAGGCCTCTGCGGCCGAAGTAGGCAGCGGCTCTGGCCGCGCCGACACGGTGAGCCCTGCGGTCGTGGCGCTGGCATGGGTGGCAGTGGGTATTCCGTTGGCCTGGGGCGTCTACAAGACGCTGGTGAGCGCGGCGAAGTTCTTCCACTAGGAACGCTTTCCCGGGGCTTCGCGAAGGGAACCGAGCCTTGCGGCATGGTTTACCCTTCGCGCCAAATGAAATCCAAAGTCCAGTTCCGTCTGCGCGTATACCGGGACGACGCCATCGCCATCGGCCCCGGCAAGATCGCCGTGCTCGAAGCGGTGGCCGAGACCGGTTCGATCTCGGCGGCGGCCCGCCTGCTGGGCATGTCGTACCGCAGGGCGTGGATGCTGATCGACGAGATGAACCAGGCACTGGTCTCGCCGGCCGTGAACACTGCGGCCGGCGGCTCGCGCGGCGGCGGCACCGCGCTCACGCCGGTGGGCGAGGAAGTCGTCAGGCACTACCGTGCCATCGAAAACGCGGCGAAGCTGGCCACGGCTGCGGACATCCGTGCGCTGACGCGGCTGCTGGCACCGTAACGCTATATCGATCGGTATATGGGGCAGCTCACGCCGTGCATCTTCGCGGTGAGGCAGCGTCCGTCATGCAACAATCCCGTCGTATCCCAATGAATACGACGAATGCCCTCATCGCCTCGACCGACTGGTCACCCCTGGCACTGTCGCTCAAGGTCGCCGCGGTCGCGACCGTGCTGGCGCTGATTGCGGGCGTGGCGCTGGGCTGGGTGTTCGCACGCAAGAAGTTCTTCGGCGCCAGCGTGCTCGAAGCCGTGTTCATGCTGCCTCTGGTGCTGCCTCCCACTGTGATCGGCTATGCGATTCTCGTGGCGGCCGGCCGCCGCAGCCCGCTCGGCGCGTGGCTGCGCGAGCACCTCGACTACACCATCATCTTCAGCTGGCACGGCGCCGTGGTGGCCTCGGCCGTGGTGGCGCTGCCGCTGGTGCTCAAGTCGGCCAGCGCGGCATTCTCGGGTGTGGACCGATCGCTCGAAGCCGCAGCCAGCACGCTGCGGCAGTCGCCGCTGTCGGTTTTCCTGCGCGTCACGCTGCCGCTGGCGTGGCCCGGCATCCTGGCCGGCACACTGCTCGCGTTCGCACGCGCGATGGGTGAGTTCGGCGCGTCGCTGATGGTGGCCGGCTCCATTCCCAAGCAGACCCAGACGCTGTCGATGGCCATCTACGACGCTGTGCAGGCCGGTCACGACGACCTCGCGCTGCTGCTGGTCGTCGTGACCTCGCTGCTGTCGATCACCGTGCTGGTGCTGTCGAGCCGCTTCTTCTCGCTTCGCTGATTTCGTCTTCATCATTCCGGAGTTGTCCATGCGCCCGTTCCGCCTTCTGTCGTTGGTTCTCGCACTCGCCCTGCCGCTGGCTGCTGCCGCGCAGCAGATCACCGTGTCCGCCGCCGCGAGCCTGACCGACGCGTTCAAGGAAATCGGCCCCAGGTTCGAGGCTGCCAAGGCCGGCGCCACGGTGCGCTTCAACTTCGCCGCCTCGGGCGTGCTGCTGCAGCAGATCGGCCAGGGCGCGCCGGTGGACGTGTTCGCCAGCGCCGACCAGGAAACGATGAACCGCGGTGTCGAGCAGAAGGCCGTCGACGCCGCCACGCGCAAGGACTTCGTCACCAACAGCCTGGTGCTCATCGAACCCGCCAAGGAGAGCGTGGGCGTCAAGACGCTGCAGGACCTGGGCGGCGCGAACGTGAAGAAGATCGCCATCGGCAAGGTCGCCACCGTCCCGGTCGGCCGCTACACCAGGCAGGTGCTGGACAACGCCAACCTCTGGACTGCGCTCGAACCGAAGTTCGTGCAGGCCGACAGCGTGCGCCAGGTGCTCGACTACGTGAGCCGCGGCGAGGTCGAGGCCGGTTTCGTCTACCGCACCGATGCGGCCGTGGCCGGCGACAAGGTGAAGATCGCCTTTACGCCTACCGGCCACACGCCAGTGACATACCCCATCGCCGTGGTGGCCGAGAGCAGGCAGAAGGCGCTGGCCGGTGACTTCATCGCCTTTCTTTCGACGCCCGCCGCGCAGGAAGTGCTTACGCGTTACGGGTTCGGGAAGCCATGACTCCCGAGATGAGATCCTGTTGTTTCATGCGTCGCGTTGTGGGTGCTTCGGGGTGCGCTCACGCCGACGGGGTACCTTGCTCCGCGAATGTCCCCCGGCCTGCGGCCTCCTCCTTTATTTCGCTGCGCAAGGCACCCCATCGGCGTGAGCGTTGGACAGAGCAGTCGTTGATCGGCGGTACACCAGCAGCGTGCCCTGTGCGCAGGGCACCGGGTGCTCCCCGCAGCGAAATAAAGGAGGAGCGAAGCGGGGGACATTCGCGGAGGGGAGTACCCGGTGGCCTGCGCACGCACCCCGGAACGAAACGCGTATCACGCCCCAGAACGCCGGAGCAGCAAGGATGATCGATGTCGACCTGAAGCTCACGGTAGCCGACGGCCGCCGGCGTTTCGATCTGGCCGTGCGTTTCGCCACGGACGTGCCCTTCGCCGCGCTCTACGGCCCTTCGGGTGCAGGCAAGTCGCTGACCCTGCAGGCCATTGCCGGCCTGCTGCATCCCAGCGCCGGCCACGTGCGGCTCGACGGTCGCACGCTGTACGACGCGGCCCAGGGCATCGACGTGCCCGCACCGGCGCGGCGCATCGGCTACCTGTTCCAGCACTACGCACTGTTCCCGCACCTGAGCGTGCGCGAGAACGTGGGCTTCGGCTTGACCGCATGGCACCGTCGCAAGCCGGCCGCCAAAGACGCCGAGCGCGTACAGGCCCTGCTCGAAAGCTTCGGCCTCGGGGCGCTGGCCGACAGCCGGCCGCAGAACCTCTCGGGCGGCCAGCAGCAGCGCGTGGCGCTCGCGCGCGCGCTGGCCTGCGAGCCGCAGGTGCTGCTGCTCGACGAACCCTTCGCCGCGCTCAACCCCATGCTGCGCGCGGAGTTGCGCAACGAACTCGCGCAAGTGCGCAGGCAATGGGGCATTCCCGTGCTGATGATCACGCACGACATCGAGGACGTGCTCGCGCTGGCTGACGTGGCCTTTGTCTACAAGGACGGGCAGGTGGTGCGCGAGATCGACCTGCGCACGGCTGAAAGCCGCGACTTCGCGTTGCGCGAGATCGCCGGCGTGCAGGCTGTGGAAGAGACGCCGCTGCGCAGCAAGTTGCGCGGGCTGCTGATGCAAGACACGCGAGGCGCCTGAGACCTCGCTTCATTTCCTTTTTGAATCGCCGCATGTCCCGATTCAATTTGACGCTCCGCAGGCCCACGGCGAACACTCGCCGGCATGAGCAGTGAGCAGAAGATCGAGTTTTACAAGGGCCCCGCGGGCGGTTGGGGCGCATTGCGCAGCGTGACCAACGCGCTGCTGCGGCAGGACATTCCCATCAAGGGCGCGAAGACGCTGCTCTCGGCCAACCAGCCCGACGGTTTCGACTGCCCGGGCTGCGCCTGGCCCGACCGCAACCATGCCTCCACGTTCGAGTTCTGCGAGAACGGCGTCAAGGCCGTGGCGGCCGAAGCCACCGCGCGGCGTGCCGGCCCGGAACTCTTTGCAAAGCACACCGTGGCGCAACTGGCCGAGCAGAGCGATTTCTGGCTCGAAGACCAGGGCCGCCTCACGCACCCGATGGCGTACGACGCGGCCAGCGACAAGTACGTGCCGATCGAATGGGACGACGCCTTCGCGCGCATCGCGAAGCACCTGAACGCGCTGCCTGATCCGGACCAGGCCATCTTCTATACCTCGGGCCGCGCGAGCAACGAGGCCGCCTTCCTCTACCAGCTGTTCGTGCGCGAGTACGGCACCAACAATTTTCCCGACTGCTCGAACATGTGCCACGAGCCCAGCGGCAGCGGCATGCGCCCGCAGTTCGGCGTGGGCAAGGGCACGGTCACGCTCGATGACTTCGAGAAGACCGACGCGATCTTCATCTTCGGCCAGAACCCCGGCACCAACCATCCGCGCATGCTGGGCGAATTGCGCGCGGCCTCGAAGCGCGGCGCGCGCATCGTGAGCTTCAACCCGCTGCGCGAGCGCGGGCTGGAGCGCTTCGCCGATCCGCAGGACAAGCTCGAGATGGCCACCATGGGCTCCACGCCCATCAGCACGCACTACTTCCAGCTGCGCGTGGGCGGCGACTTCGCCGCCGTCAAGGGGATGATGAAGCACGTCATCGAGCGCGAGGACGAAGTCGCGGCGCGCGGCGAGCCTTCGGTGCTCGACCATGAATTCATCGCCACGCACACCACCGGCTTCGAGGCTCTGGCGGCCGACCTGCGTGCCGAGTCGTGGGACATCCTGGTGCAGGAGTCGGGGCTGAGCGAAGCGCAGATCCGCGCCGCGGCCGACGTGTACCTGGGTGCGAAGAGGGTCATCGCCTGCTGGGGCATGGGCATCACGCAGCACCAGCATTCGGTGGCCACCATCCAGATGATCGGCAACTGGCTCATGCTGTGCGGCCACATGGGGCGCGAAGGCGCGGGCGCCTGCCCGGTGCGCGGCCACAGCAACGTGCAGGGCGACCGCACCATGGGTATCTGGGAAAAGCCGCCTGCCGCGCTGCTCGATCGGCTGCAGCAGGTGTTCGGTTTCGAGCCGCCGCGCCGCAATGGCGTCGACACGGTCGAGGCCATACAACTCATGCTCGAGGGCAAGGGCAAGGTGTTCTTCGCGCTCGGCGGCAACTTCGCGGCGGCCACGCCCGACACCTACCAGACCTGGAAGGGCCTGCAGAAGTGCGACCTCACGGTGCACGTGACCACCAAGCTCAACCGCAGCCACGTGATCCACGGGCGCGAGGCGATCATTCTGCCGTGCCTGGGGCGCACCGAGATCGACATGCAGGCCGGCGGCCCCCAGGGCGTGACGGTGGAAGACTCGATGAGCATGGTGCACATCTCGATGGGCATCAACCCGCCCGCGTCGGAACACCTGCTGTCCGAGCCGGCCATCGTGGCGCGGCTCGCCGCGGCCACCCTCGGCGCGCGCAGCAAGACGCCGTGGCTGTCGCTGATCGAAGACTACGCCCGCATCCGCGACAAGATCGAAGCCGTGTTCGACGACTTCAAGGATTTCAATGCGCGTGTCGCGCACCCCGGCGGCTTCCGCCTGCGCAACACCGCGAGCGAGCGGGTGTGGAACACCGCGTCGAAGAAGGCCGTGTTCTTCACGCACGCCGTGCCGCTGGACACCCATTCGCACCGCGCCCGCGCGCGCTTTGCGAAGAAGGGCGACACCATCGTCTTCACGCTGCTGACCACGCGTTCGCACGACCAGTACAACACCACCATCTACGGCATGGACGACCGCTACCGCGGCGTGTTCGGCCAGCGTCGCGTGGTCTTCATCAACGCCGAGGACATCCGGGCGCTGGGCATGAAGGACGGCGACTGGGTCGATCTGCAGACGGTGTGGAACGACGGCCAGGAGCGCCGCGCCGACCGCTTCAGGCTGGTGGCGTACGACATCCCGCGCGGCAACCTCGCGGCCTACTACCCCGAAACGAACCCACTGGTGCCGCTGTCGTCGGTGGCCGAGAACGCGGGCACGCCGACTTCCAAGTCCATTCCCGTGGTGCTGGTGCCGCACGAGCTGCCGATCCAGAAACTGGCGGAGGACGAAGCCGACGGCATGGTGGCGGCATGAGTGCCCTGCTGCAGGACAGCCTGTCGGTGGCCATCCTGCGCATGCTCGCGCAGGAGCCCGACGGCACCGGCGTCTCGCTGCCGCGCCTGGGCAAGCGGCTGGGGCAGGGCGCCAGCGTGCTGATGCGCCGGCTCACGCTGATGGGCGATGCGGCCATCGGCGGCGTGCGCGGCCCCGGCTGGGTGCGGGTGGTGCAGCACGACGACCGCTGGGTGGCACACCTCCAGGCGCCCGGACGGGCCCAGGTGCAAACGCTGCCGCCCCTTGCGGACGAGAACCGCGACTGAGCAGACAATGGCAGGCCCACCCGGAGCCACCATGTCGAAGCCAGACCTCGCCAATCTCGCCGATCCCGAAGACGCCCTGCCGCCGCTCTTGCGGCACGCCGTGCATGTCTTCGGCGAGCGCGGCGTTGCGCCCGAAGGCGTGGTGCGCGACGACACGCTGGCGGCCGAAGTGCCGGTGGCGCTGGTGTTCAACGGCGTCTCGCATGCGGTGATGATGGCCACGCCGCAAGACCTCGAAGCCTTCGCGCTCGGCTTCGCACTGAGCGAAGGCATCCTCGACACCGCGGCCGACTGCCGCGGCGTCGAGGCGCGCACGGTCGATGCCACCGACGCGGGCCTGCCCGAAGGCATGCCCGGCATCGAGGTGCAGCTCGAGATTTCCACGCGCAGCTTCGAGCGCCTGAAAGACCGCCGCCGCAGCCTCGCGGGCCGTACCGGGTGCGGCGTGTGCGGTGTCGAGAGTTTCGCGGGGCTGGACCTCACGCCGCAGCGCGTGCCGCCGCGCGACTGGATCGAGCGCATCGATCTGGCCACCGTGCTGCGCGCCTTCGCCGCCATGCCGCCGCGCCAGATCCTCAACGCCGAAGCCGGCGCGATCCACGCCGCCGCATGGGCCACGATCGATGGCGAGCTCACCGACCTGATGGAAGACGTCGGCCGCCACAACGCGCTCGACAAGCTGCTCGGCAAGCTCGCGCTGGCGGGCCGCCTCGAGGAGCCGGGCTTCGTGCTGATGTCCAGCCGCGGCAGCCACGAACTGGTGCGCAAGTGCGCGCGCCTGGGCATTGCGGCGATGGCGACCATCTCCGCGCCGACTTCGATGGGCGTGCGCATGGCCGAGCTCAGCGGCCTGCGTTTCTGGGGCCTGTGCCGCGCACCGCGCGGCGTGCTCTATGCTGACGGGCTCGCGGGTTCGCCGAGCGCCAGCACTGCATCGGCCACCGCCTCGATGCCCTGATCCGACAGGTCGGGCGCCGCCACGCGCTGGCGCTGCGCCCAGGCGCGGAAGTGCAGCTCCTGCGATTTCTGGTAGTGCGGGTCGTAGTGCAGCGCCATCAGTTCCGCGAACAGGTGCGGCAGGTCGGCCTCGTGTGCCCACTGCTGCCAGCGCGCCACCGTCTCCTTGCCCTGCAGTTCCTTCAGCACGCCGAGCTTGTCGGCCAGCGCGTTGCGGTCGTCGCCCAGGTAGGCGTAGTCGCGCAGCAGGTAGGCCAGTCGCGCCTCGGGCGTGGCGGACACCTCGATGCACGGCGCCGCGCGCATCTGCGCCACCAGCGACAGTGGCAGCGACAGCCGCCCGATGCGAATGCTCTCGCCCTCGACGTACAGCGGGCGCGACAGGTCGATGGTTTCGAGCACGGCCGCGATGCGCGTCTCGAAATGCTTTTGCGACGGCTGCGGCACGCCCGGCAGCGAACCCAGCAGCGAGCCCTTGTGGCTGGCGAAATCTTCGAGGTCGAGCACCTGCGCACCGCGCGCGGCCAGCGCATGCAGCACGCGGGTCTTGGCACTGCCGGTGGCGCCGCAGACTACGCGCAGGTCGAGCTTGGGCGTCAGCGCGTCGATTTGCGAGATCACATGCCGGCGAAAGCTCTTGTAGCCGCCCGCGAGTTGCTGCGCATCCCAGCCGACGAGACGAAGCCAGGTGACCATCGAGCCGCTGCGCATGCCGCCGCGCCAGCAGTAGACCAGCGGCTTCCAGTTCTCGGGCCGGTCGGCCAGCGTCTCGCGCAGGTGCCTGGCGATGTTGGCCGCGACCATCGCGCCGCCGATGCGCCGGGCCTCGAAGGCGCCGGTCTGCACATAGACGGTGCCGACGATGTGCCGCTCCTCGTCGTCGAGCACGGGGCAGTTGATGGCGCCGGGAATGTGGTCGAGCGCGAACTCGGCCGGCGAGCGGGCGTCGATCAGCGTGTCGAAGGCGTGGCGGTCGGCGACTCGTACGGGCTGGCGGTGACTCATGGCTGGAACCTCATGGGCTCGATTGTCGGTCTTGCTGTTCGGGGTGCGTGCACAGGGCCCCGGGTGCTCCCCTGCGCGAATGTCCCCCGTCGGCGTGATCGCACCCCTGAGCGGGAGCGCATCAAGCGTAAGCAGGCCCCAGCCCCTTGCGCAACCGAGCGCTGGCAAGGTCGACAAAGGTGACCAGCACGAACATCGCGATCAGCACCGTCATCGCCTGCTGCTGCTGGAAGATCGACAGGTGGAAGTACAGCAGCTGCCCCAGCCCGCCGCCGCCCACGAAGCCCAGCACGGCCGCCATGCGGATGTTCATCTCCCATCGGTAGAGCGTGTAGGCCACCCATTGCGGCAGCACGATGGGCAGGCTCGCGTAGCTGAAGGCGGTGACCGCGTTGGCGCCCGAGAGCGTGAGCGCGTGCTCGGGTTCGCGCGGGGCGTTTTCCAATGCTTCGGCGAAGAGGCGGCCCAGCACGCCCGTGGTGTGCAGCGACAGGGCCAGCGCGCCGGCGAATGGGCCGATGCCCGCGGCCAGCACCATCAGCGCGGCCCACACGAGTTCGGGCACGCTGCGCAGGAAGTTGAGGACGAATCGCGCCACGTGGCGTGGCAGCCGGCCGGTGCGGCCCGATGCAGGCAGCGCAAGCACCGCACCCGCAATGGCCGCCAGCACCGTACCGAGGGCCGACACCGCCAGCGTCTGCAAGGCACCGTTGCCCACCTTGGCGAGGAAGTCCGGCGAGAGGTCGGGCGGGAAGAACTCGGCGATGAACCTGCCCATGAGCCGAAGCGACTCCGACGAGCCGAGCGCGCGGTAGTCGATGCCCAGGTAGACAAAGCTCGCGGCCACCGCCGCGCCGATCAGCAGCAGCGCGATGCGGCAGCGCCAGCACGGCGGCGGGCGCGGGGGCAGCGGCGTCGTCATGCCAGCAGCCTCCGCAGTGCATTGCTCAGCAGGTCGGCCAGCAACACCAGCGCGAGGAACACCAGCAGGATGCTGCTGGCCTCGCCGCCGTTGAGCATCTTCATCGACTGGTCCATCAGCTGCCCCAGCCCGCCAGCGCCGACGAAGCCCATCACCACCGAGGCGCGCACCGCGCATTCCCAGCGGTAGACGGTGTACGAAGCCAGCTCCTGCGCCGTGTTCGGCAGCAGGCCGTAGCACAGCGCCGCGACCCGGCCGCTGCCGCTTTCGAGCAGGGCGCGCGCGGGGCGCGTGTCGGTCGATTCGAGGATCTCCGCGTAGACCTTGCCCAGCATGCCGCCGTAGGTGATGGCCAGCGCCAGCACGCCCGAGGCGGGGCCGAGCCCGAGCGCGCGCACGAACAGCAGCGCCCAGACGATTTCCGGAATGGCGCGCAGCACCATCAGCAGCCAGCGCGCGGCCTGCCGAACGATGCCCGCCTGCACGCGGCCGGGCCCGGGGCCGATGCGCGAGATGGACAGCGCACGCGTCGTGACGAAACCGAGCGGCGCACCGATCAGCAGCGCCAGTGCGGTGCCGGCCGTGGCCATCGCCAGCGTTTCGAGCGTGGCCTTGAAGAGCATCGCGAGGAATGCGGGCGAGCCTTCGGGCGGAAAGAAGCCCGCCAGGAATCCGCCGATGACGGCGAGGTTGCCGCTGCCGAACAGCGCCCACGGCTTGAACTCCGACAGCGCCAGCATCGGCCACGCGATGACGAGCGCGGCGATCCACCCGGCCAGCCGGCGTGCCGCATGCGGGTCGCGCTGCGCGATGGCGTTCGAGCTCAAGGGCAGTCCGGCCGGTGGAAGGCCGCCTCCATCGCAGCGCCCGCCGGCAGCGGCCGCTGCATGGCGATGCCGCCTTCGCTCGCATACAGCGTGTCGAGCATCGCGGCCGTGACTTGCGCGGCAGGCAGGTCGAACATCACCTGCCCGTTGCGCATGCCGACGATGCGCGGGAACCAGCGCAGCGCCAGGTCCACCGCATGCAGCGAGGCCACCAGCGTGGCCCCTGTCGATTCGCTTTGCGCAACGAGCTGGCCGACGGCGGCGTCGGCCAGCGTGGGGTCGAGCGCGGACACGGGTTCATCGGCCAGCAGCAGGGCGGGGCGCTGGTACAGGGCGCGCGCGATACCGACGCGCTGCAGCTGCCCGCCCGAGAGGCGGTCGCAGCGGTCGAACAGACGGTCTTCCATGGCCAGCCGCGACAGCGCTTCGTGCGCGCCGGCAATGTCCGAGGGATAGAACAGCGAGCCCAGCGCGCGCAGCGTGGACCATTCGCCGAGCCGGCCCGTGAGCACGGCGGTGACTACGCGCAGGCGTGGCGCGATCGGTGGCGCCTGGTGCACGGTGCCGATGCGGGCGCGCAGCTTCTTCAACGCTGCGGCCGGCAACTGCCAGGGCTGTGCGCCCAATGCCAGCACTGCGCCCTCCGTGGGCCGCAGCGCCGCACCGAGTACGCGCAGCAGCGTGGTCTTGCCGGCGCCCGAAGGGCCGATGACGGCGATGCATTCGCCGTCCTGCGCGGCGAGGGTCACTCCGGCCAGCGCGCGCTGGCCGTTGGCGTGGACCACGCCGATGGCATCGAGGGAGAAGCTCACGCTGCGGGGCTTTCGGGGGGCGTTCCCTCACCCCAACCCTCTCCCGCGAGCGGGAGAGGGAGCCAAAACCAACGGCCGGACCCCGTGTGGGATGAGGGTGCCCCCGCCTTCCGGAAAATCACTTGATCAAACCCGCCGACTTCCCCGCCGTCTCGATCCCGTCGTAGTTCGACGACTTGGTCGGGATGAACTTGCTCGCACGTTGCAGCGCCATGATTTCCTTGTGCGCCGGGTTCGCCGGATCGAGCTTCAGGAATGCGTCGGTCAGCTTCTTCTGCAGCGTGGCGTCCATGCCCGGGCGCACCGTCCAGTTGTAGTCGTAGTAGGTCGGCGTGGTCGCCAGCACGCGCACCTTGGCGGCATTGGGGTTCTTCGATTCGACCAGCTTGTCCCACACCGACGCGTTGAGCACCCCCGCTTCGGCGCGCGACGCGGCCACGAAGGCCACGGTGGCGTCGTGCGCGCCCGAGAACGCGACCGTCTTGAAGTCCTTCTCGGGGTTGATGCCGGCCTGCAGCAGGAAGTAGCGCGGCATCAGGCTGCCCGAGGTCGACGAGGGCGCGCCGAAGGCGAAGGTCTTGCCCTTCAGGTCTGCCAGGGTCTTCGCGGTGCTGTCCACCGGTACGATGAACTTGCTGGTGAACACCTCGTCTTCCGCGCGCTGCACGATCGGCACCGCGCCGCCGTTGGTGCGAATGCGCGCCTGCACGAAGGTGAAGCCGCCGAGCCAGGCCAGGTCGATCTTGTTGGTGGCCAGGCCCTCGACCACTGCGGCATAGTCGGTCACGGGCGTGAACTGCACGTCCATGCCGGTCTCCTTCTTGAGGTAGTCGCCCAGCGGGGTGAACTTGCGCTGCAGCTCGGTGGGCGCCTCGTCGGGAATGGCCGAGACGCGCAGCAGGCCCTGGGCGAGGGCGCCGAAGCTGGCGACGGAAACGGCGAGCGCGAGCGCCAGCTGGGTGAGAGTTGTCTTCTTCATGGATGTGCCTCGAAAACGTGCAGCGGGTGCGGGAAAGGTAAGGACGGGATTGTAGAAAGCGGGGCCGCTTCGATAATCGGCCCATGAACCCAACGCTCATGAACCCGCTCGCGCCCTTGCGCCTCACGAGTTTTTCGCACGGCGGTGGCTGTGGCTGCAAGATCGCGCCCGGCGTGCTGTCGCAGATCCTGAAGAACCACGCCGGCGGCATGATTCCGCCCGAACTCATGGTGGGCATCGAGACCGCCGACGACGCGGCTGTGTACAGGCTCAACGACCAGCAGGCACTGATCGCGACCACCGACTTCTTCATGCCCATCGTGGACGATCCCTACGAGTTCGGCCGCATCGCCGCGACCAACGCGATCAGCGACGTGTACGCGATGGGCGGCCGGCCGATCATGGCGCTGGCCCTGGTGGCCATGCCGATCAACCAGCTGCCGGTGGAAGTCATCGCAGAGATCGTGCGCGGCGGGCAGGACGTGTGCCGCGCAGCTGGCATCCCGATCGCCGGCGGCCACACCATCGATTCGGTCGAACCGATCTACGGCCTCGTCGCGATGGGTCTGGTGCACCCGGACCGCGTGCGGCGCAATGCCGATGCGAAGGCGGGCGACGTGCTGGTGCTGGGCAAGCCGCTGGGCGTGGGCGTGCTGTCGGCCGCGCTCAAGAAGGAGCAACTGTCCGAGACGGGCTACCGCCAGCTGATCGAGAACACGACGAAGCTCAACACGCCGGGCATCGCGCTGTCGGCGCTCGACGGCGTGCACGCACTGACCGACGTCACGGGCTTCGGGCTGGCGGGCCACACGCTCGAACTGGCGCGCGGCGCAAAGCTGAGGGCGGTGGTCGAGTGGTCGAAGGTGCCGTTGCTCGACAACGTGGTGGCGATGGCTGGCGCGGGATTCGTGACTGGCGCCTCGGGGCGCAACTGGGCGGGTTATGGCGCAGAGATCGAACTCGCAGCCGGCCTGCCGGCCACCGCGCAGAACTTGCTGAGCGATCCGCAGACATCGGGCGGCCTGCTCGTGAGCTGTGCGACCGAAGCGGTCGATGCGGTGCTGAAGATCTTCCGCGACGAAGGCTTTGCGCGAGCGGCGGTCATAGGCCGTGTGGAGGCTGGTGAACCCTCGTTGCGCGTGATTTCGTAGCCCCCGGGCATTTCTCCCTCCCCTTCCGGGGGAGGGAGGGGGTGGGGGCAAGCGGCGCTCGATAACTGGATCTGGCGGCCAGCGCTACTTGGGCGCCGCAGCGTCGCCGCCGCTCGGCGCGGGTGCCGCGCCGCCGGAGGAACTGCCGCCATTCGGGCCGCTCATGCCGCCGACACCGGAGTCGGCGGGCCTGACGCCCGCCGGGCTCGCGCCGGTCACCTTCGGTGCGGGGGGTTTGGGATCGCAGGCACTGGCCAGCACACCTGCAACCAGGCACAGGCCGACGATCTGCAAGCGCTGGCATCGTGGCATAGACACTCCTTGAGGAAGGATGGTCCGACAAACAAACTGGCTGTTTTTCTTGCCTCGTCCTTCGCTCGCCGAAGGCCCGGTTTGCGACAGAACGGGGTGTGTTTGTCGCATCATGCGGCAGCATCCTGCCGGGATCAAGGGGCGCAAGGGCGCAATAACCCTTGGAGCCGGCCGTGCCCCCGACTGTCGGCTATCGTTCGCGCCATGAATGCCTCCCTCCGCCTGGGTTGGCGCACGCTCTGGCGCGACCTGCGCGCCGGCGAGCTGCGCCTGTTGATCGTCGCCGTGCTGCTGGCCGTGGCTGCGCTCACGGCCGTCGGCTTCTTCGCCGACCGGCTGCAGGGTGGGCTGAAGCGCGATGCGCGCCAGTTGCTGGGCGGCGATGCGGTGATCGTCAGCGACAACCCGACCCCCGCTGCCTTCGTGGCGCAGGCCAGGGCGCTCGGCCTGGAAGGTTCCGGCACCTACGGCTTCCCGACCATGGCTCGGGCCGAAGATGCGCAGGGCGGCGCCAGCAAGCTGGTGGCGCTCAAGGCCGTGGCCGCGGGCTATCCGCTGCGCGGCAGCCTTTTGACCTCGGCCACCCTCGAAGGCCCCGGCAAGGCGACGCGAGACATCCCACCGCCGGGCGAGGTGTGGGTCGATGCCTCGCTGCTCGACTCGCTCGCGCTCAAGGTCGGCGACACGCTGCTGCTTGGCGATGCCGGCCTGCGCGTCGGCCGCGTCATCACGCTGGAGCCCGACCGCGGCGCCGGCTTCATGAGCTTCTCGCCGCGCGTGATGATCAACCAGGCCGACGTCGCGCGCACCGCGCTCGTGCAGCCGGCCAGCCGTGTCGGCTACCGCTATGCGGTGGCGGGCAGCGACGCGGCGGTGAAGCGTTTTTCCGACTGGGCCGACGCCACCATCAAGAAGGGCGAGCTGCGCGGCGTGCGGCTCGATTCCTTCGAGGGCGGCCGGCCCGAGATGCGCCAGACGCTGGACCGCGCCGAGAAATTCCTGAGCCTGGTCGCGCTGCTCGCCGCTCTGCTGTCGGCCGTGGCGGTGGCGCTGGCCGCGCGCGGCTTCGCGGCCAGCCACCTCGACGACTGCGCGATGCTGCGCGTGCTGGGCCAGAGCCAGCGCACCATCGCCGTCGCCTATGCCTTCGAGTTCGCGGTGATCGGCATCGTGGCCAGCGCGCTCGGCGTGGCGATCGGCTTCGCGGTGCACTACGTGTTCGTGCTGCTGCTGGCCGGGCTGGTCGAAACCGCGCTGCCCGCAGCCACGCTGTGGCCGGTGGCCTTCGGGCTGGGCATGGGGCTCACGCTGTTGTTCGCCTTCGGCCTGCCGCCGGTGCTGCAACTGGCCCGCGTGCCGCCGCTGCGCGTGATCCGGCGCGATGTCGGCGGCCTCAAGCCCGCTTCGCTCGCGGTGCTGGGTGTCGGCGTCGCGGGCTTCGCGGCGCTGCTGATGGCGGCCAGCAGCGACATCAAGCTGGGCCTCATTGCCGTCGGCGGCTTCGCGGGTGCGGTGGCCGTGTTCGCGCTGCTGAGCTGGCTCGCTGTGAAGGTGCTGCGCCGCAGCGTCAACGAAACCACCGCGCCGCGCTGGCTGGTGCTAGCCACGCGGCAGATCTCGGCGCGGCCGGCGTATGCGGTGGTGCAGGTCAGTGCGCTGTCGGTGGGGCTGCTGGCGCTGGTGCTGCTGGTGCTGCTGCGCACCGACCTCGTCGCGAGCTGGCGCCAGGCCACGCCGCCCGACGCGCCGAACCGCTTCGTCATCAACGTCATGCCCGACCAGAGCGACGCCTTCCAGAAGTCGCTGCGTGATGCGGGCGTGCGCAAGTTCGACTGGTATCCCATGATCCGCGGCCGCCTCGTGGCCATCAACGACAAGCCGGTGTCGCCCGACGACTACGCCGAGGACCGCGCCAAGCGGCTGGTGGACCGCGAGTTCAACCTCAGCAACAGCGTGGCTGCACCTGCGCACAACAGCATCACGGCCGGCAAGTGGACGCCGGATGCAGCCGGCGAAGTGAGCGTGGAAGAGGGTCTGGCCGAGACACTCGGCCTCAAGCTCGGCGACTCGCTGCGCTTCGACATCGGCGGCACGCAGAGCGAGGCGCGCATCACCTCGCTGCGCAAGGTCGACTGGGGCTCGATGCATGCCAACTTCTTCGTCATGTACACGGTGGCTTCGCTGGCCGACGTGCCCACCACCTACATGGGCGCCTTCCGCGCGCCCGAGACGCGGGGCTTCGACAACGCGCTGGTGCGCAGCTATCCGAACGTCACCAACGTGGACATGAGCGCCACCATCAACCAGGTGCAGCGTGTGCTCGACCAGGTGATCCGCGCGGTCGAATTCCTGTTCGGCTTCACGCTCGCGGCCGGGCTGGTGGTGCTGTTCGCGGCTGTCACGGCCACGCGCGAGGAGCGCGCGCGCGAGTTCGCGGTGATGCGCGCGGTGGGCGCGCGTGCCAGCCTGCTGCGGCAGGTGCAGCGCGCCGAGCTGGCGGGTGTCGGCCTGCTTGCGGGTTTTCTCGCGAGCATCGTGGCCTCGGCGATCGGCTGGGCGCTGGCGCGCTATGTGTTCGAGTTCACGTGGAGGGCCTCGCCCATCGTGCCGGTGGCCGGTGCGCTGGCTGGCGCGGTGCTCGCGCTGGGAGCCGGATGGTGGGGCCTGCGCGACGTGCTGCGCCGCCCGGTGGTCGACACGCTGCGCCGCGCTGCCGAGTAGCAAACTTTTTCTTCGGATTCGGGCCGGACGGGGCCGGGGAATGCAATACATTCCCCGGCCCCGTATTCAATTCAGAAGAAGCTTTCTACATGCGCTTGGCGTCATTCCAGATCACCAACTTTCGCTCGATCAACGACAGCGGTCTCATCGATTCCACACAGCAGATCACGGCGGTCCTCGGACGGAATGACAGCGGTAAATCGAACCTGCTGCGCGCACTCCACAGCCTGAACCCGGCAGAGGGCCTGGCCGAACTCAGCCCCATCAAGGACTTCCCGCGCCACCGGCGGCTCGAGGAGTGCACTGGCGAAACGCCGGTCGTCTTCACGCGCTGGAGCCTCGACGAAAGCGAGCAGGCCGAGCTGGCCGGGATCCTGCCGCGCGCGGCGGGCGTGCGCCACGTCACGGCGGCCCGCGGCTATGCCACCGCGCGCCGGGCCGGGCTCGAAGGGCTCAATGCGCTGTCGCTCGACGTGAGCGACATCAAGGGCAAGGTCCGCAAGATCGTGCCGGCCGTGAAGGCCGCCGCCGAAAAGGTCGCTGAGGAAGCGAAGGCGACGCTCGAGCAGGAGGCCGACACCTTCGATGCCGCGATGATCATGAGCCCCGACTACATCAGGTGGTCGGCCGGCGCGGTCAAGGCGGCGCAGGCCCTGCGCAAGGCGCTGGCCGCGGCGGGCGCCGAACTCAGCGACAAGCAGGAGCAGATGCTGGCCGAGCTGGAAGACATGGCCCTGTCCATCGCCAATGACGCGCCCGCGCTCGCCCGCGCGCAGGCCTGGGTGATCGGGAAGCTGCCGCGCTTCGTCTATGTCGACGAATACCCCGCGCTGCCCGGCCGCCAGAACATTGCCGAGTACCTGGGGCGCCAGGGCTGGGGCCAGCTCACGCCCGAGCAGCAGAGCTTCGGCAAGCTGTGCAAGGTCGCGGGGCTCGATCCGCAGCAGCTGCAGGACCTGCTGGAAAAGAACGACCAGGCCACGCGCAACCAGCTCGCCAATCGCGCGGGCTCGGTGGTGACGGCCGAGGTCCGCCGCCTGTGGAAGGACCGTGCGCTGAAAGTGCGCTTCAACCTCGACGGCCAGTACCTCGACACGCTGGTGTCCGACCCGAACGGCGCCTACGAGGTCGAAGTGAACCTCGACGAGCGCAGCCGCGGCTTCCAGTGGTTCTTCTCGTTCTACATCGCGTTCTTTGCTGACACGAAGGGCGGGCGTGCGGAAGACGCGGTGCTGCTGCTGGACGAACCCGGGCTGCACCTGCACCCGCACTCGCAGGCCGACCTGCTGGCGCACTTCGAGAAAGACTTCGGCAACCAGATCATCTACACCACGCACTCGCCGTTCATGGTGCCTGCGCATCGGCTCGACTCGGTGCGCACGGCCAGCCTCGGCGAGACCAGCGGCACCACCGTGAGCAATGCCGCGGAGGGCGACGAGCGCACGCTGTTCCCGCTGAAGGCTGCACTGGCACTGAGCCGGCTTGGGAGCGAGCCGGTGGAGGTGGAGGCCGCGAAGGCCGTGGCTGTGAAGGCGGAGCCGACGAAGCCGGCGGCTGCAAGAACGGTGACTGCAGAGGGCGTGAAGCCTGTCAGGGCGGCCAAGCCCGTGGAGGTGATGCCTGCCGCCGTGGCCGCGCCTGCCGAGGCGGTCGCCGAGCAGGTGGAACCGGGCTGATCATCCGCGCGCGGCCTGCCTCGTGACCGGGGTGGGCGGGACTTCGTCGCCCTCCTTGAACATCCGCTCCCCCGCAAAGTCCACAAACGCCCGCACCTTCGGCGACAACTGCCGGCTCGACGGCCACAGCGCCGAGAACTGCCCCTGCCGCACGAGGTGCGTGGCCAGCACGCGCTGAAGCTCGCCGCGGTACAGCGAATCGCGCGCCAGGAAGTCGGGCATGTAGGCCACGCCGAGTCCGGCCACGGCCGCGCCCAGCATGGCTTCCATGTTGTTGCACAGCAGGCCGGGCGGCAGTTGCGCGGGCAGCCCGGGCAGGTCCCATTCCTCGACCTTGCCGCCGGTCACGAACTTGTAGCGCAGGCAGGCGTGCTGTATCAGGTCGGCCGGCACCTGCGGCACGCCGTGGCGTTCGAGATAAGCCGGTGAGGCCACCAGCACGAACTGGAACGGGCCGAGCCGCCGCGCCACCAGTTGCGAATCGACCAGATCGCCGCTGCGAATTGCCACGTCGACGCCCTCGGCGATCACGTCGACCAGCCGGTCGTTGAAGTCGAGGTCGAGCTCGATCTCGGGGTAGCGCGCCTTGAAGTCCGGCAGGATCGGCAGCAGGAAGCGGTAGCCGATGGTCGGCAGGCTCACGCGCAGCCGGCCGCGCGGGGCGGCGACGGCGTCTTGCATCATGGCGCGCGCATCGTCCAGCTCGTCGAGGATGCGGCGGCAGCGCTCGTGGAAGAGCGCGCCTTCCTGCGTCAGCCGCGTGTGGCGCGTGGTGCGGTTGAAAAGGCGCACGCCGAGCTGCTGTTCGAGCCGTGCGACGTTCTTGCCCACAGCCGAAGCCGAGATGCCCAGCTGCCGGCCGGCCTTGGCAAAGCTCAGCTGGTCGGCCGCACGCACGAAGGATTCGAGTCCGCTGAAGCTGTCCATGGATTAGCAACTCTGGGTTGGGAGTGTGAGGATCAATGGCGCCATTTTCATTCCATTGATTCCTTTCTATCTTCTGTGGCTTCCTTTCTCCTGCGTGAAAGCCTTCGATGTCCACGTCTTCCCCCAACAAGAACTGGCTGCTGGCCGCCGTCTGCCTGGCGGCGCTGGGCATGCCGCTGAGCTTCACCGGCCCGGCGGTGGTGGTGCCCGCGGTCCGCGATGCACTGGGCGGCAGCCCGGTGCAGCTCAACTGGGTGACCAACGCCTTCATGCTGAGCTTCGGCGCCACGCTGATGGCGGCCGGGGCGCTGGCCGATGCCTATGGGCGCAAGCGCGTGTTCCTGCTGGGGCTCGCGGTGGTGGCACTGAGCAGCTCGCTACTGACGCTGGCCCCGGGCATCGTCGCCTTCGATCTGGCGCGGGCCCTGCAGGGGCTGGGCTCGGCCGCGGCCTTCGCGGCGGGCACGGCCGCGCTGGCGCAGGTGTTCGACGGCGCGGCGCGCACGCGAGCCTTCAGCCTGATCGGCACTTCGTTCGGCGTGGGGCTGTCGTGCGGCTCCATCCTCTCGGGCTGGCTCGCCGAGAGCTTCGGCTGGCAGGCGGTGATGCTGAGCCCTGGCGCGGTCAGCCTCGTGGCGCTGTGCATCGCCGCGCCGAGCATGCGCGAGTCGCGCAATCCGGATGCCATGGGGCTCGACATGCCGGGCACAGCGACTTTCACCGCCGCGCTGAGCCTGCTGACGCTCGGCGTGCTGCAGGCGCCCGACAGCGGCTGGGGCAGCCCGTGGGTGCTTTGCGCGCTGGCGGGCGCGGCGCTGATGGGCGCGGCCTTCATCGCCATCGAGCGGCGCGTGGCGCATCCGATGCTCGATCTGTCGCTGTTCCGTTTTCCGCGCTTCGTGGGCGTGCAACTGCTGGCTGCCGCGCCGGCCTATGGCTTCGTCGTACTGCTGGTGCTGCTGCCGATCCGCTTCATCGGGCTGGAAGGGCGCAGCGCGATCGAGGCGGGGACTTTCATGTTCGCTCTCTCGGGGCCGATCCTCGTCGTGCCGACGCTGGCGGCATCGCTTGCGCACCGGTTCTCGGCGGGCGTGATCTCGGCCGTGGGGCTGTTGGTGTGCGCGGCGGGGCTGTTCTGGCTCAGCCGCTGCGCGCCGGGCACGCCGCTGCACG
Source organism: Variovorax sp. Varisp36 (assembly GCF_047304235.1). Taxonomy (NCBI): domain Bacteria; kingdom Pseudomonadati; phylum Pseudomonadota; class Betaproteobacteria; order Burkholderiales; family Comamonadaceae; genus Variovorax; species Variovorax sp. Varisp36. The sequence goes on along the minus strand of NZ_JBGLYU010000040.1, from coordinate 16,492 downwards.
ACATCGTGTGGCCGCTGTTGTTGATCGGCGCCGGCATCGGCCTGCCGTGGGGCTTGATGGACGGGCTGGCCGTGAGCGTGGTGCCGCGCGAGCGGGCGGGCATGGCGTCGGGCATCTTCAACACCGTGCGGGTGGCGGGGGAGGGGATTGCGCTGGCGCTGGTCGGGGCCGGACTGACGGCGCTGGTGACGCTGCAGCTGGGCCATACCGCCGCCGCATCCCAGGCGGCGCAGCGGATGACCACCGGGAACATGTCGCAGGCGCTGGCCCTGCTGTCCGGCATGGACCGCGCGGCGCTGCTGCATGCCTACGGCGCCGCATTCGGCACGCTGCTTTGCGTGCTGGCAGGCGTGACGGTGGTGACGGCGCTGGTGGTGTTCGCGTTCCTGCGTGGCGAGACTCCCGCCGAGGCTGGCGCCGTGGCGCTGGAGTCGACGGCCTGTTGAGACCTGCTCAGGCTTGCGCGGCCGCCTCGAAGATGTCGCGCAGCCACTGCGTGAACACTCGCACCCGCGACGACAGCTGCCGGTTCTGCGCGTACAGCACCGAGACCGGCATCGGCGGTGGCGCGAAGCCGGGCAGCAGCACCTTCAGTCGCCCGTCTGCAAGTTCGCTGGCCACACGGTAGCGCGGCACCTGCACCAGCCCCAGGCCCGCGACGGCCGAGCCGGTGTACAGGTCGGCGCCCGTCACCGAGACGATGCCGCCGAGCTGCACGCTCGTCACCCGCCCGTCGACCGTGAATTCGAGCGGCACCGCCTTGCCCGTGGCGCTGGAGATGTAGTGGATGGCGCGGTGCGCCGACAGCGCTTCCACGCTCTCGGGCTCGCCGTGCTGCGCCAGGTAGGCCGGGCTCGCGACCGTGACCTGCGGCAGCAGCGCCACGCGCCGCCCGACCATCGATGAATCTTGCAGCGTGCCCGCGCGCAGGACGCAGTCGACGCCTTCGCGCACCAGGTCGACCAGCCGGTCGTCTTCGCCGATGTGCAGTTCCAGGTCGGGATATCGCGCCAGGAACGCCGGCAGCGCGGGCACCACGAAATGCCGCGCCAGCGTGCCCTGCAGGTTCACGCGCAGCAGGCCCTTGGGCGCCTCGTCGCGGAACAGGCCCTCGGCCTCTTCCACGTCGGCGAGCAGCCGCACGCAGCGGCGGTAGTAGGCCTCGCCGTCCTGCGTGAGGCGCACGGTGCGGGTGGTGCGCTCCAGCAGCCGGGTGCCCAGGCGCTGCTCCACGCGCTTGATCAGGTTGGTGACGGTGGCGCGCGGAATCTGCAGGTCTTCGGACGCCTGCGTGAAGCTCTGGCGCTCGGCGATGCGCACGAAGGCCAGCATTTCCTGGAAGCGGTCCATGGCCGGGCTCCGAATCTATTGTTGAAGTAAATGGAATGGTAATGGCGATTCAAGGCTAATTATCTTTAGATTGGAACGATCGATCATTCGTCTCACCAACCAACCACTGCAAAGGAAACAGCCATGAACAAGCCCTCCAATTCCAAAGTCGCCCTCGTCACCGGCGCATCGCGCGGCATCGGCGCCGCCATTGCGTGGCGTCTTGCCAGGGACGGCTTCGCGGTCGCCGTCAACTACGCGTCGAGCCCGGCGCAGGCCGACGCCCTCGTCGCCGAACTGCAGGCCGCCGGCGGCAAGGCTCTCGCGGTCAAGGCCGACGTGGCCAGCGCCAGCGAAGTGCGCGCCATGTTCGACGCCGTCGAGGCGCAGCTCGGCAAGGTCGACGTGCTGGTCAACAACGCCGGCGTGCTCAAGACCGTGCCGCTGGCCGAGCACACGGACGCGCTCTACGACCAGACCTTCGACATCAACGTGCGCGGCACCTTCAACACGCTGCGCGAAGCCGCCACGCGCCTCAACGAGGGCGGGCGCGTCGTCAACTTCTCGAGCACCACGCTCGCGCTGAACATGCCCGGCTATGCGATCTACAACGCCACCAAGGCGGCGGTCGAGGCCTTCACGCACGTCTTCGCCAAGGAGCTGCGCGGCCGAAACATCACGGTGAATGCCGTGGCACCGGGCCCGATCGCCACCTCGCTGTTCCTCGACGGCAAGACCGAAGAACAGATCCAGGCCTTCGCCAGGATGCCGCCGCTGCAGCGCCTCGGCCAGCCCGAGGACATTGCCTCGGTGGTGGCCTTCCTCGCCGGCCCGGACGCGGGCTGGGTCAACGGGCAGGTCCTGCGCGCCAACGGCGGCGTGGCCTGAGCCATTCGCTTTCTCGGATCAACCCAACCCATACGGAGAAACCTCATGCAAAAGCAGATCATCCTGGTCACAGGTGCTGGCACCGGCATCGGCAAGCTCGGCGCGCAATCGCTGGCCGAAGCCGGCCACGTCGTCTACGCGTCGATGCGCGACATCGCGGGCCGCAATGCCGGCCGCGCCGCCGAACTGCGCTCGCTCGCCGCGGCGAAGAGCATTCAGCTCCACCCACTCGAACTCGACGTGCTCTCGCAGGACTCGGCCGATGCCGCCGCCGCGACCATCGTGCGCGAGCAGGGCCACCTCGACGTGGTGATGCAGAACGCCGGCCACCTCGTGGTCGGTCCGACCGAGGCCTTCACGCCCGAAGAGATCGTGAAGGTGTTCGACACCAACGTGCTCGGCGCGCAGCGCGTGAACCGCGCGGTGCTGCCGTACCTGCGCAGGCAGGAATCGGGGCTGATGCTGTGGATCAGCAGCACCACCACCAAGGGCGGCTTTCCGCCGTTCATGGGCCCTTATGGCGCGGCCAAGGCGGCGATGGATTCGCTGGCCGTCACGCTGGCCTACGAGATCGCGCGCTTCGGCATCGAGACTTCCATCGTCGTGCCGGGCGCCTTCACCAGGGGCACCGACCACTTCCCGAGCGCGGGCAAGCCGGCCGATGCCGCGACCGCCGCCGCCTACAGCCGCTACGACGGCGTGATGGACCAGATCGGCGAACGCCTCTCGGCGCTGACGCCCGACAACGCCGACCCGCAGGCCGTGGCCGACGAAATCGTGCGCATCGTGGGCCTGCCCGCCGGCACGCGGCCGATGCGCTCGTTGATCGACTTCGTGGGCGACGGTGCTACGGAGGTGTTCGAGGTGTCGGAGCGTGTGCGCATCGAGTTCGCGAAGCGCATCGGCATGGGCGATCTGCTCGAAGCGAAGGTACGGCGCCAAGAGGCCAAGAGGCCAAGAAGCTAAGAGGAAGTTAAGGGAGGCGTCATAAAAGGTGGGTCGATCTTCCTGTCCAATAGCGGCATGGAAAACCCACCCCACGACCTCGCGGAACGCGTGACCGAGCTCGAGATCAAGTCGAGCTACGCCGAAGACCTGCTCGACCAACTGAACATGACGATCTACCGCCAGCAGCAGCAGATCGACCGGCTGATCCTCCAGGTCACGCAACTCAAGGAACAAGCGCAAAGCGCGGGTCAGGACGGCGCCGCGCGCAACCCGCGCGACGAGCTACCGCCGCATTACTGAGTCAGGAAGATCAGCCGTGCGAGTGCCAGAGCACGGCGAAGAAATGGCAGGTGCTGCCCGCCAGCACGAACAGGTGCCACACCGAATGCGCGAAGCGCACCTTGTTGTCGAACAGGAACACCACGGCGCCCGCCGTATAGAAGAGCCCACCGGCCACCAGCCAACCCAGCCCCGCCGGTGACATGCGCTCGTACAGCGGCACCGCAGCCATCAGCGCCATCCACCCCATTGCCACATAGAGCCCGGTCGACCACAGCGGATGCTGCAGCCGGTTGAACAGCTTGGCGCTCACGCCCAGCACGGCCGCCGCGCAGATGGCGCCGAACAGCGTCCACCCCAGCGGACCGCGCAGCACGCCGAACACGAAGGGCATGTAGCTGCCCGCGATGAACAGGTAGATGGCCGCGTGGTCCAGCCGGTTGAACCAGGCCTTGGCCCGGCCCATGGGCAGTGCGTGGTACAGCGTGGAGATCAGGTACAGCACGATGGCCGTGCCCGCAAAAAGACAGGCACCGACCACGCCCGCGGCCTGCCCCTTCTGCGCCGCGTTGTAGACCAGGATGGGCAGCGCGGCGATGGCCAGCGCCAGGCCCAGGCCGTGGCTCAGGGCGTTGAAGAGCTCCTCCATCGCTGTCTGGTTGCGTGCCGCCAGGGCGGAGGTGCGTGGCGAAGTTTGCGTCCGGGAACGGGCTGTCATCGGGACCTCATGCGAATTGGATGGCTGGGCTGCCTGGCTACTTGACCTGCTGCTTGCCCAGCTTGCGCGCCAGCGTGCGCCGGTGCATGCCGAGCCTGCGCGCGGTCTCCGAGATGTTGAAGCCGGTTTCGGCCAGCGTCTCGTGGATGCGCTCCCATTCGAGCGTCTTGATCGAGGTCGAGCGGTTGGTCAGCTCGACCTCTGTGGTGCCGGCGGCGCGGCCGAAGGCGGCCTCGATGTCGTCGGTGTTCGACGGCTTGGCCAGGTAGTGGCAGGCGCCGAGCTTGATGGCCTCGACGGCGGTGGCGATGCTGGCGAAGCCCGTCAGCACCACGATCAGCATCTCGGCGTTGTGCCGGTGCAGCATCTGCACGCAGGCCAGGCCCGAGGCCTCGCCGTTGAGCTTGAGGTCGACCACCGCGTAGCCCGGCGACGAGGTGGCGAGCAGCGCCTCGACGTCTCCGAGGTTATTGGCGAGCGCCACGGCATAGCCGCGCCGCTCGAAGGAGCGGCCGAGTGTGCGCGCGAAGGCGTCGTCGTCCTCGACGATCAGCAACTGGCGCTCAGCTCCGGTTTCGGTCATGGCCTTCCGTTTCGATGGTCTCGCCGTCGAGGACCTCTTCGTCCCCTGCTTCTTCTTCCAGCACGATGGCCGCGAGCGGCAGCGTGATCGTCACGATCGCGCCGCCCTCGGGCCGGTTGGCCGCCGCGACGCGGCCACCCACGGTGCGCGCCACGTTGACGACCAGGAACAGCCCCAGCCCGCCGCCGGGTCGCCCCTTGCTCGACTGGTAGGGCTTGCCGAACTCCTTCAGGATGGCCGGCAGGAAGCCGGGGCCCGCGTCGGTGACCGTGATCGTCAGCGCGTCGGCGTCGTGCGCCGCCTCGAGGCGCAGCCAGTGCGGCGACGCCTCCAGCGCATTGTCGAGCACGTTGCAGATCATCTGCTTCAGCGCCGAGTCCGAGACCATGGGCAGGTCGCGGCCGAAGCGATTGTCGTATTCGAAATCTTCCACCGGGCGGGTGGTGCGCCACTCTTCGATCAGGTCGTCGAGGAAGGTGCTGACCGTGGTTTCTTCCGACGATTCGCCGCGCGCCTCGCCGGCCGACAGCAGGATGCCGCTCACGATGCTCTTGCAGCGCTGGATCTGCAGCTCCATCTCGGCCACCTCGGTCAGCAGCTCGGGGTCGGAGCTGAAGTGCGGCAGCCGGCGCCAGTCGCCCAGGATCACCGCCAGCGTGGCCAGCGGCGTGCCCAGCTCGTGCGCCGCACCCGAAGCCAGCAGGCCCATGCGCACGATGTGCTCTTCTTCCGAGGCGCGCTGGCGCAGGTCGGCCAGCCGCGCGTCGCGCGCGCGCAGGTTGCGGCTGATGCGGGTGATGAAGATCACGAGCAGCGCCGCGTTCAACGCGAAGCACACCAGCATGCCCTGGATGTAGGGGCTCCAGAGGCCGCGGTCGTGGTCCAGCGGCAGCGCGAGCGGGCGCGAGAACAGCGCCAGCCCGGCGAAGCAGATGCTGGTGATGACCACGATGGTCCAGGTCGACCATGGCTTCAGCAGCACTGCGCCCAGCGTCACCTGCAGCAGGAACAGGAACACGAAGGGGTTGGTGGCGCCGCCGCTCAGGTAGAGCTGCGCGGTGAGCGTGGCCACGTCGACCAGCAGCGCGAGGAACAGTTCGCCGTTCGTCACGCGCCGGTGGTTGCGCGAGCGCAGCAGGCTGACCATGTTGAAGAGCGCCAGGCAGGCCAGCACCTGCAGCATGTGGTCCAGCGGCAGGCGGATCGCGAAGCCGTAGTGCACCACCAGGATGGTGACCACTTGCCCGACCACGGCGAACCAGCGCAGCTGGATCAGCTGCTGCATGTTCTGGTGGCCGGTGGCGTTGTCGAGGCTCGCGACACCGGCGCGGGGGGCGTGCAGCTCCCCTGCGATCGCCTCAATCGCGGTGGGCATCTTCGGCAGGGCGGGTGTCGGCATGGGCCGCATTTTCGCTGCGCCGCACGAACCAGGCGGCGATCAGCACCATCAGCGCCAGGCCATACCAGGTCAGGGCATAGACGAGATGGCTGTTGGGGAAGGCGATGACCGTGAGGCCGGCGGCGGGCCACGCGGGGATGTCGGCGTCGGCCATGGCCTGCGCGGGGGGCGCCTCGGCATCGACGAAGTAGGGCGCGACGTTGTTCAGGCCGCGCGCCGCGGCAATGGCCTGCACGTCGCGCGAGAACCAGCGCTCGCCGGCCGGATCGTTCTTGCGCAGGAAGCCGCCCTTGGGTTCGGTCAGGCGCAACAGGCCGGCGACGGTGGTTTCGCCCTGCGGCTCGGGCGCGGTGCGGGCCTGGCGTTCGCGCGCCTCGGGCGGCACGAAGCCGCGATTGACCAGCACCACGGTGCCTTCGGTCGTGCGCAGCGGGGTCAGCACCCAGAAGCCCGGGCCGAGCTTCGTGCTGGCCTGCACCAGCGTTTCCTTGTCATGGAGGAAGATCCCGGCGAGGCGTACATGCCGGTATTCGTCGTTGGCCGCGTTGACGGTGGGCCATTCGGTTCGCCCGGGGGCCGTGGCGGCCGGGGCATGCACGCGCTGGTCGACGCGGGCGATGAGATCGAGCTTCCAGGCCCTGCGCTCGACCTGCCAGGTGCCGAGCGCGATGAAGCCGGCAAAGGCGAGAGCGGCGCAGACCGCCAGCGCTACCCGCGCCACCCGCGAGGTATCGGAACGCTGGCGCGCGGCCTGCTGCGCCATCAGGGCATGTTCTTCATGTCGTGCATCGAGTGCGGCATCATGTTGGTGTTCATGTGGTACATGACCCACAGCGAACCGGCCAGCGTGATGACCACGAGCACCAGCGTGAAGATCAGTGCCAGCATGTTCCAGCCGCCTTCGGACTTGGCGTCCATGTGCAGGAAGTACACCATGTGCACCACGATCTGCACCACGGCAAAAGCCAGGATGACCAGCGCGGTGGTGCCTGGCTTGTCGAAGACCTTGCCCATCACGATCCAGAACGGAATGGCGGTGAGGATCACGGCCAGCACGAAGCCGGTCATGTAGCCCTTGAAGGTGCTGTGGCTCACCGGGCCGTCGTCGTGGCCGTGGTCGTCATGGCCATGGGCGCCATGGCCGGCGGTTTCGATATGCGCGCTCATTGCAGCGATCCCATCAGGTACACGAAGGTGAAGACGCCGATCCAGACCACGTCCAGGAAGTGCCAGAACATCGACAGGCACATCAGGCGTCGGCGGTTGGCGGCGGTGAAGCCGTGCTTGGGCAGCTGGATCATGAGCACGATGAGCCAGACGATGCCGAAGGTCACGTGCAGCCCGTGGGTGCCCACCAGCGCGAAGAACGACGACAGGAAGGCGCTGCGCTGCGGGCCGGCGCCTTCGTGGATCAGGTGCGCGAACTCGTACAGCTCCAGGCCGATGAAGCCCGCGCCCAGCAGGCCGGTGATGGCCAGCCAGAGCAGCACGCCGCCCATGCGGCGCTGCTGCATCTGGAGCACGGCAAAGCCGTAGGTGATGGACGAGAACAGCAGCAGCGAGGTGTTGATCGCCACCAGCGGCAGGTCGAACAGGTCGGCGCCCGAGGGGCCGGCCGCGTAGCTGCGGCCCAGCACGCCATACACCGCGAACAGGCAGGCGAAGACCAGGCAGTCGCTCATCAGGTAGAGCCAGAACCCGAGCAGCGTGCCGTTCTCGGGGTGGTGGTCTTCGTTGCGGACGTTGAACACCTCGAAGGTGGGCACGCTCGAGGCGTTGCCCACGGTGTTCGCGTGGCTGGAGGGGAGGGCGGTACTGTTAGACATGGGCGGCCAGCAGGCGCGTGCGCGCGTCTTCGGTGCGAACGACTTCATCCGCGGGGATGTGGTAGTCGCGCTTGTAGTTGAAGGTATGGATGATCACGGCGGCGAGCATGGAGAAGAAGCCGATGCCGGCCACGAGCCACATCTGCCAGATCAGAGCGAAGCCGCACAGCGCGGCCAGCGCGGCGATGATGAAGCCGGCGGCCGTGTTCTTGGGCATGTGGATCGGGCTGAAGCCTTCCACCGGACGCTCGTAGCCGCGGGCCTTCATGTCGGACCAGGCGTCGTTGTCATGGATGCGCGGCGTGAAGGCGAAGTTGTAGGCCGGCGGCGGCGACGAGGTCGACCACTCCAGCGTGCGGCCGTTCCACGGGTCGCCTGTGGTGTCGCGCAGCGACTCGCGGCGGATGTAGCTCACCACCAGCTGGATGATGAACGAGCCGATGCCCAGCGCGATCAGCACGGCGCCGAAGGCGGCAACCTGGAACCAGATCTGCAGCGACATGTCCTGGAAGTGGTTCATGCGGCGCGTGACGCCCATCAGGCCCAGGATGTACAGCGGCATGAAGGCGAACCAGAAGCCGACGATCCAGAACCAGAACGAGCACTTGCCCCAGAACGGGTCGAGCTTGTAGCCGAAGGCCTTCGGGAACCAGTAGGTGATGCCGGCCAGCATGCCGAACAGCACGCCGCCGATGATCACGTTGTGGAAGTGGGCGATCAGGAACAGGCTGTTGTGCAGCACGAAGTCGGCCGGGGGAACGGCCAGCAGCACGCCGGTCATGCCGCCGATCACGAAGGTGATCATGAAGCCGATGGTCCACATCATGGGCAGCTCGAAGCGGATGCGGCCGCGGTACATGGTGAAGAGCCAGTTGAAGATCTTCGCGCCCGTCGGGATCGAGATGATCATCGTCGTGATGCCGAAGAACGAGTTCACGCTGGCGCCGGAGCCCATGGTGAAGAAGTGGTGCAGCCACACGAGGTACGACAGGATCGTGATCACGACCGTCGCGTACACCATCGAGGCGTAGCCGAACAGGCGCTTGCCCGAGAAGGTGGAGACCACTTCCGAGAAGATGCCGAAGGCCGGCAGGATCAGGATGTACACCTCGGGGTGGCCCCAGATCCAGATCAGGTTCACGTACATCATGGCGTTGCCGCCGAGGTCGTTCGTGAAGAAGTTGGTGCCGACGTAGCGGTCGAGCGACAGCAGGGCCAGCACGGCGGTCAGCACCGGGAAGGCGGCGACGATCAGCACGTTGGTGCACAGGGCGGTCCAGGTGAAGACGGGCATCTTCATCATGGTCATGCCGGGCGCGCGCATCTTCACGATGGTCGCCAACAGGTTCACGCCGGAAAGCAATGTGCCCACCCCCGCTATCTGCAACGACCAGATGTAGTAGTCGACCCCCACGTCGGGACTGAACAGAATGCCAGACAGCGGCGGATAGGCCAGCCAGCCGGTCTTGGCGAACTCGCCGACGAACAGCGACGCCATCACGAGGCCGGCGCCGAAGGTGGTCATCCAGAAGCTGAAGTTGTTCAGGAACGGGAAGGCCACGTCGCGCGCGCCGATCTGCAGCGGCACCACGAAGTTCATGAGGCCCGTGACCAGCGGCATCGCCACGAAGAAGATCATGATCACGCCGTGGGCGGTGAAGACCTGGTCGTAGTGGTGCGGTGGCAGGAAGCCGGCGTTGTCGCCGAAGGCCATCGCCTGCTGGGCCCGCATCATCAGGGCGTCGGCGAAGCCGCGAAGCAGCATCACCAGGCCCAGGATGATGTACATGATGCCGATCTTCTTATGGTCGATGCTGGTGATCCAGTCGCGCCACAGCATGCCCCACAGCTTGAAGTAGGTCAGCGCGCCCAGCACGGCGATGCCGCCCAGCACCACGCCCGCGAAGGTCGCGAGCAGGATGGGTTCGTGGAAGGGAATCGCCTCCCAGGAGAGGCGGCCGAAGACGAGCTTCGTCAGGTCTAGGTTCTGCAACATCTTATTCTTCGGTGGTGCACATCGCGGTGACGTACTTGCGCTTGGGCGAATCGAGGGAGTCGGCCTGCCAGGCCTGCTTGGTGGCGACGTTGAAGGCGCCGGGCTTGCCCAGGCCGCCGTCGGCGTCGATGGCCATCATTTCCTTCATGCACATCTTGCTGCGGTCGACGCACAGGTTGAGGATGGCGTCGTACAGCGCGGGGTCCACCGACGCGTAGTGGCGCACGGGCTCGCGTTCGCTCGGCACTTCGAGCTTCTTCTGGTAGAGCTCGCGCGTGAGTTCGCCGTCCTTGCCGGCCTTGACCTTCTGCACCCACTGGTCGAAGTCGCCGTTGCTCAGGCCGTGGAACTTGAAGCGCATGCCCGAGAAGCCGGCGCCGCTGTAGTTGGCGGAGAAGCCTTCGAACTCGCCCGGCTTGTTGATCACCGCGTGCAGCTTGGTCTCCATGCCCGGCATGGCGTAGATCTGGCCGGCCAGCGCGGGGATGAAGAACGAGTTCATGACCGAGGAGGCCGTGATCTTGAAGCTGATCGGGCGGTCCACCGGGGCGGCCAGCTCGTTCACCGTGGCGATGCCCTGCTCGGGGTAGATGAAGAGCCACTTCCAGTCGAGGGCCACCACTTCGACCACCAGCGGCTTGGCTTCGGCCGGGATTGCGCGTTGCGCGTCGAGGCGGCGCAGCGGCTGGTAGGGGTCGAGCGTGTGGGTGCTGATCCAGGTGATGGCGCCCAGCGCGATGATGATGAGCAGCGGCGCCGCCCAGATCGCCAGTTCGAGCTGGGTCGAGTGGTCCCAGTCGGGGCTGTAGGTGGCCTCCTTGTTCGACTGGCGGTAGCGCCAGGCAAAGAAGACGGTCAGGGCGATCACCGGGATGATGATGATCAGCATCAGCACGGTGGAGACGACGATGAGGCGTCCCTGCTGATTGGCGATGTCGCCGGAGGGGTTCATCAACACCGTGTTGCAGCCCGCCAGGAGCATGGCGGAAAGCAGCAGGAGTGATCGGCGAAGGTTCTTGAGGATGTGCATGCCGGGGGAAAAGAGGTGCAGGGGCGACGCAAAAAGACCCCACAATCTACGCTCGAAGACGGGTTTCGCCTATTGGACGTTTTGTCCTATGGCGGTAAATGTGTTTCGGTGCGACGCTCTAGGTTCTCCATGGTCTTTTGTGTCGCGTCCAGGCGTGACACCTGAATTACAGCAAGCAATGACGACGTCCAGCATCAGTCCGCAAGGCGCACAGCCGCTGCCGAACTCGCCCGAGCACGGCGGCGCCCGGCAGGGCGACGACCACTCGCACATCGCCCCCGGCGAGATCGCGGTCGGCGTGATCATCGGCCGCGCCTCCGAATATTTCGACTTCTTCGTCTACGGCATCGCCTCGGTGCTGGTGTTCCCGGCGGTCTTCTTCCCCTTCGAGCAACACCTCGAAGGTGTTCTGTACTCGTTCCTGATCTTCTCCTTCGCCTTCATCGCGCGTCCGTTCGGAACTGTCATCTCGATGATGATCCAGCGACGTTTCGGGCGCGAGGCCAAGCTCACGCTGGCGCTTTTCGTGCTGGGCACCTCCACCGCCGGCATCGCCTTCCTTCCGGGCTACGCGAGCCTCGGCTTCACGGCCATCGTGCTGCTGTCGGTGTTCCGCTTCGGCCAGGGCCTGGCGCTGGGCGGCTCGTGGGACGGCCTGCCTTCGCTGCTGGCGCTGAATGCGCCCGCCAACCGCCGCGGCTGGTACGCGATGCTGGGCCAGCTGGGTGCGCCCATCGGCTTCTTCATTGCCAGCGCGCTGTTCGCCTACCTGTATTCGAGCCTGCCGTCCGAGGACTTCCTCGACTGGGGCTGGCGCTATTCCTTCTACGTGGCCTTCGCGATCAACGTGGTGGCGCTGTTCGCGCGCCTGCGCCTGGTGGCCACCGACGAATACTCGCGCCTGCTCGAGGAACGCGAACTGGAGCCCACCAGCGTGACCGAGCTGGTCCGCTCGCAGGGCGCCAACCTGCTGATCGGCGCCTTCGCCGCGCTGGCCAGCTATGCGCTGTTCCACCTGATCACCGTGTTCCCGCTGTCGTGGATCACGCTGTACTCCGACCAGTCGGTCAGCGAATTCCTGGTCGTGCAGATGATCGGCGCGGTGCTGGCCGCAGCCGGCATCGTGGCCTCGGGCCTGCTGGCCGACCGCATCGGCCGCCGCTTCACTCTGGGCGGCCTGGCCGCCGTGATTGCCGCGTTCAGTGGCTTCGCCCCCACGCTGCTCGACGGCGGCCGTCTCGGCCAGGACATCTTCATCCTGGTGGGCTTCGTGATCCTGGGCCTGTCGTACGGCCAGGCGGCCGGCGCCGTGACCTCGAACTTCGCGCCCAAGTACCGCTACGTCGGCGCGGCCCTGACGGCCGACCTGGCCTGGCTGATCGGCGCGGCGTTCGCGCCGCTGGTCGCGCTGGGCCTGTCGGCCCACTTCGGCCTGGCGTACGTCAGCGTCTACCTGTTGTCGGGCGCGGTCGCCACGCTGGCCGCGCTGGGGCTGAACCGGGCGCTGGCGCGCGACTGACCGGCTGCGCAGCCATTTCTTCCGTAAGGGGCCGTTTCGGCCCCTTTTTCATTAGGATGCCCCGATGTTCGCTGCCGCAATTTTCGACATGGATGGGCTGCTGATCGATTCGGAGCGCCCCATCATGGCCGCCTGGATCGAGGCTGCCCGCACGCTCGGCATCGAGCTTTCGCATAGCGAGTACCTGCAGGTCGTGGGGCTGGCCACCTCCGAGTCCGAACTCATCCTCGCATCGCTGCTCGGCGGCGCTGACGCCTACCGCCACGCCATCGGCCATGTGCGCCAGCGGCTGCAGCTGGCGCGCTCCGACGGCACGCCGCTGTTTCCCATCAAGCCCGGTGCGGGCGAATTCCTGGCGGCGCTGCGCGAACGCGGCACGCGCTGCGCCGTGGCCTCGTCGTCGACCAGCGGGCAGATCCAGGCCTGCCTCGGCAGTCTCGACGTGCTTCATCACTTCGAGGCTTTCGCGGGCGGCGACGAGGTGGCGCGCGCCAAGCCCGATCCGGCGCTCTACCTGCTCGCAGCCGGGCGGCTGGGCGTGGACCCCGTGGACTGCATCGCCTTCGAGGACAGCGAGAACGGCGCCAAGGCGGCGCTGGCCGCGGGCATGCGCGTGGTGGTGGTGCCCGATCTCAAGCAGCCGCCCGAATCCATCGTCGAGCGGGCATTCCACGTACTCGGCTCGCTGCACGACGCGTTGGCACATCTGCCGCGCTGGTTTCCTTCTCCGGCGGAAAGGCAGCAGCCCGCGTGACCGGGTCTGTTCAGAGCACTTCGTCGCGCAGCTGCGGGAACACCTTCGACACCTTTGCGAGCAGGTAGTCGCCATAGCGGCCGTTGAAGGCGTGCACGTTGGCGCGGTCCCAGCGCTCGGCGCTGTCGTCGCGTGCCTCGGCGCCGGCGAGCCCTTCGATGCGCTGCACGCGGGCCTCGAAATTCGGATCGAAGAACAGCGGGAACGACAGCCGGTCGCGGCCCGAGGTGTTGCGCTTCACGCGGTGCGGCGTCGACTTGTAGAGCCCGCCGGTCATGCGGTCGAGCATGTCGCCGATGTTGCAGACGAACGAGCCGGGAATCGGCGGCGCGTCGATCCATCCGTCCGGCGTGTGCACGGCGAGGCCGCCCACGGTGTCCTGGTGCAGGATGGTGAGCAGCCCGTAGTCGGTGTGCTCGCCCACGCCCCATTGCACGTCGAGGCCTTCGGGCACTGGCTGCGAGGGGTAGTTGAAGAGGCGGAACAGGATCAGCGGGTCGGCCGTGTAGCGTTCGGCGAAGTAGCTCCCGGGCAGGCCCAGGCTCAGCGCGATGCCTTCCATCAGCCGGTGGCCGAGTTGCGTGACGGCGGCCATGTAGTCGAGGATGGTCTCGCGCAAGCCCGGCACATCGGGAAACAGATTGGGCCCGTGCACCGGCGTCTTCGCCTGCACCAGCGGATGCGTGGCGGGCAGCTCGGTGCCGAGGTAGAGCCCTTCCTTCCAGTCGGGCCGGCCGGAGGTCAGCTCGCCGCCGAGGGGAAAGTAGCCGCGCCACGCGCGCCCGCCCAAGGCCATGCGCCACCGCATCTTGGTTTCCTCGGGCAGGTCGAAGAAGCGGTGGCTCAGGTCTTCGAGCCGCTTCACGAGCGCCGCGTCGACGCCGTGGCCTGTCGCGTAGAAGAAGCCGTGCGCGCGGCAGGCCGCGCCGATCTGCGCGGCGACTGCGTCGCGCCCGGCTGTGCCCGCCACGAGGGGCGCGACGTCGATGAGGGGGAGGGCCGTGTCGGTCATGCGTCTCTCGCAAAGGGCGACCGGATGTCGGCCAGGAACTGCTGCGCGCGCGGATGCTGCGGACGGTTGAAGAAATCGTCGGGCGTGGCGCGTTCCAGCACCTTGCCCTCGTCCATGAACAGCACGCGGTCGGCCACCTCGCGCGCGAAGCCCATCTCGTGCGTCACGCAGACCATCGTCATGCCGTCGCGCGTGAGGTCGCGCATCACCAGGAGCACTTCACCGACCATCTCGGGGTCGAGCGCACTCGTGGGTTCGTCGAACAGCATCAGCGGCGGCTGCATGGCCAGCGCGCGCGCAATCGCCACGCGCTGCTGCTGGCCGCCCGACAGTTCGCTGGGCCACGCATTCGCCTTGTTCGACAGGCCCACGCGCTGCAGCAGCGCCATCGCGCGCTCCTCGGCCTCCTTGCGCGTGAGGCCGCGCAGCTGCATCGGCGCCATGGTGCAGTTCTGCAGCACCGTGAGGTGCGGAAAGAGGTTGAACTGCTGGAACACGAAGCCGATGCGCGAGCGGAAGGCGTTCACGTCGAGGCCGGGCGCATGGATGTCCTGGCCGTCCACGGCGATGCGGCCCGACTGGATCGGCTCCAGCCGGTTGAAGGTGCGGATCAGCGTCGACTTGCCCGAGCCCGAGGGCCCGCACACCACGACGACTTCACCCTTGTGGATGGTCTCGGTGATGTCGACCAGCGCGTGGTAGCTGCCGTACCACTTGTTGACTTTTTCGAGTTCGATCATGCGGACACCTTGGGTGCAACGGTGGACATGCCGCGGCGCGCAAGCCGGCGTTCCAGCCAGTAGGCGAAGCGCGACAGGCCGAAGCAGAGAATGAAATACGTGCCGCCCAGGATCAGGTAGATCTGCGCGGGCTTGGTGAACACCTGCGTGTTGATCTGCGTCGCGATGAACGACACCTCGGCCAGCCCGATGATGTAGCCCAGCGAGGTTTCCTTGATGGTCGAGACGAACTGGTTCACCAGCGAGGGCAGCATGCTGCGCAGCGCCTGCGGCAGCACCACGAGGCGCATCGCGCGGCCGTAGCCCAGGCCCAGCGCGCGGGCGGTTTCCATCTGCCCGCGGGGCAGGCCCTGGATGCCGGCGCGCACGATCTCCGCGAGGTAGGCGGCGTCGAATATCACCAGCGCGATCAGCATGGTGGTGAACTGGTCGGTCTTCACGCCCGTGACGCTCGGCAGGAAGAAGTAGGCCCAGAAGATCACCATCAGCAGCGGCAGGCCGCGCACCACGAACACGAAGCCCGTGACCGGCCAGCGCAGCCAGCGCCACGGGCTTACGCGCGCGAGGCCGAGCACGATGCCCAATGGCAAGGCGAGTACGAGCCCGCAGGAGGCCAGCAGCAGCGTGAGCACCAGTCCGCCGAGCGGGCCGTTGGGGTATTGCCCGATGAGGAAGTAGACCCAATAGTCGTTGATGATCTGCAGCATCGCCCGGCGTCCTCAGATCGTGCGCACCGGATACCGGTGGTGGTACCACGTCGCCAGCCCCGTGATCGCCAGCGACACCGTCAGGTACGCCGCGCTCGCGAACGCGAAGGACTCGAAGCTGCGGAAGGTCGCGCTCTCGACCTGGCCGGCCTGGTACATCAGCTCGGCCACGCCGATCACGGTGGCGATGGAGGTGTTCTTCCAGAGGCTCAGCGTCTGCGAGATCAGCGGCGGGACAGTCACGCGCAGCGCCTGCGGCAGCACCACGCCGCGCATGGTGGCGAGGTAGCTGAAGCCCATCGCGCGGCCGGCCTCGAACTGCACCGTGGGGATCGCGCGGATGCCGCTGCGGATGTCCTCGGCCATGAAGGCCGCCGTGTACAGCGACAGCGCGATCACCGCGCTGTAGGCCTCGATGTGCCCCGCGTAGAGCCATTGCTTGATGCCTTCGGGCAGCAGCTCGGGCGCGCCGAAGTACCAGAACAGCATGTGCGCGAGCAGCGGGATGTTGCGGATCGACTCGACGTACGCGAAGCCGAGCCAGCGCAGCGGTGCGAAGGGCGAAAGGCGCAGCAGCGCGACCACCAGCGCGAGGGGCAACGCCAGCACCAGCGCGGCCGCGAGCAGCTGCAGCGACAGCAGCAGGCCCGCGACCAGCATGTCGTGGTACTTGCCGGTGAGCAGCAAGGAATAGTCGAACAGGGGCATGGGGGGCGACAGTATCACCGCCGCAGGGGGTCTTGGCTCCCTCCCCCGCTGGGGGA